>JAWXAX010000022.1 GCA_034439735.1 Rhodothermales bacterium
CAACGTGGCGGGCGTGTTCAACCGTAACCCGACAACGTGGCGGGCGTGTTCAACCGTAACCCGACAACGTGGCGGGCGTGTTCAACCGTAACCCGACAATGATCGACATAATGTGTTAAGAATGTCCGGTTACGGGCGCGATCTTCTCCCCCACCCGCAACGCCTGCGCGGCAATCGTGAGCGCCGGGTTCATGGCGGCCGAGGAGGGGAAAAAGGAGGCGTCCATCACGTAGAGATTATCCAGGTCGAAGGCCTTGCAGTAGGGATCGAGCACGGCCGTGGCGGGGTCGTGCCCGAAGCGGGCGGTGCCGCACTGGTGGGAGTTGGTCGCGATGCCCATCTCCTCGATAAACACGAACGGGTAGCCGGCCTCTTTGAGCATCGTTGAAGCGGCCTGCTGGAGTTTTTTGTGGGCGACGAGGTTGTTCGCTTTCCAGTGGATGCGGATCCCGCCGGCCGGCGTGAGTTCGACGCGGTTCGCGGGGTCGGGGAGATCCTCGGACATCACCCACCAGTCGGTGCTCCGGTCGGTCATCCACTTCAGGGCGAACCGGGGGACGTGGGGCTTGACCGGGGCGATCATCGCCGGCTGCACCTTGCCCACCTGCTGGAGGTTGCCCATCGGATAGGGGAAGCCTGGGCCGCGCAGGTAGAAGTCGTTGATGGCCAGGGTCTTCTGGAAAACGACGTCGTTGCGCCGGCGCGGGTCGATGGCCACCAGGCCGGCGTTGTTGTGCACCATGTAGTTCCGCCCAACGAGTCCGGAACTGTTGGCGAGCCCGTTCGGGTGCGCCCCGTTGGCCGAGCGCAACAGCAGCGCGGCCGAGTTGACGGCCCCGCAGGCGACGACGACGAGGCCGGCCGACACGGTCTCGATCTCCCCATTTCGCTCCACCTCGACTCCGGTCACCACGCGCCCCGTGGCGTCGGTCAGCAGCCGGCGGGCCTTCGTTTTGGTCCACAACGTCACGTTCGGACTTTCGAGCGCGGGGCGGACACACCGCGTGTCGGCGTCGCTTTTGGCGAGGACATGGCAGGGGAAGCCGTCGCACGTCTTGCACCGGATGCACGCGCCGCCGGGGCGCAGGTCGATCCCCATCGGGTAATAAAACGGGTGGAGGCCCTGCCGGGCGAGGCGGCCGGCGAGGTCGGCGACGTAGGGCTCGTGCGGGATAGGGGGATGGGGGTACGGCCCGGAGCGTGGTGGCTCGGTCGGGTCGCCGCCGGCCTCGCCGTGGACGCCGAAGATCCGCTCGGCCTCGGCGTAGTAGGGCTCGAGTTCGTCGTACGAAACGGGCCACGCCGGCGAGGTGCCCCCCTCGTGCTCCAGCGCCTCGAAGTCTTCCTTCCGGAAACGCGGCAGGGCCGCGCCGTACACCTTCGTGTTGCCGCCCACGAAGTAGTGGATGCCTGGCCGGTAGGTGTTGCCGGAGGCATCCTCCCAGGTCTCGGTCGTCTTGTACCGGCTCTGGAAATAGGCCGCCTCGGGGTCCCAGTTCTGGGGCTCTTGTGGCAGGTAATCGCCCCGCTCAATGAGGAGGATGGACGCGCCGGCATGGCGGAGCGCATACGCCAGCGTGCCGCCGCCGGCGCCGGTTCCAATAAGGACGATGTCGTACATAGATGGCGTAGAGACAGATGATCGTGTCGCGAACGACGGTGTAGACGTTGCAGGCACTATGTTCAGGAACCGTTCGGACACATGCAACCGCGCAGGGCGCCCCGCATCGGCGCCGGGTTCAGGAAACGTCTAGTCTGCCTTTTATCTTGGTCTTTTCCGGGCATGGAGCTGTGCGTTCGGGTTGGAACAACCGCGATTCGCCTGATGCGCCCGTAAAGATGCCGGCAGTTCGGTCGATTAAAGAGGTGACATTACGCAGCGACGCACCAATGTCCCGCTGTGCCTCGCGAAGCGTCTTTCTAGTGAACCTTCTATATCCTGGTTATGCACTCTATTTTCCCAATCGTATGCCTTGTGTTGATCGCACTCCCTGGCTCACAACGAGCCTACGGGCAAAGCGATACCACCGACGTCGATTTCGAATTGGAATCGCTACTTGCCATGCCCGTTAGTTCGGCGGCGAAGTATGATCAGAAGGTGCTGGACGCCCCGGCTTCAGTGACGATTATCACGGCGAAAGACATCGAGGAGTACGGGTACCAGACGCTGGCCGAGATTCTCGCGAGTCAGCGCGGCTTTTATGTGAGCTACGACAGGAACTACGATTACGCCGGCGTCCGAGGGTTTGGTCGCCCGACCGATTTCAACAACCGGTTGCTGGTGCTGATCGATGGGACCGCAATGAATGAATCGACCTACACCGCAGTCGGCATCGGATCGGACCTGGGCATCCCGCTTGCCGCGATCGACCGTATCGAGATCGTGCGCGGTCCTGGATCGGCGCTTTACGGAACAAGTGCGATGTTTGCCGTCATCAATATTTTCCAGAAGCGCCAAACAGAAGGCGTTGATGTGCGCCTGCGGGCAGGCAGTCAGAACAACAAGGAAGCGCAAGCCGTCGTTTCCAATCGGTTTTCGAACGGGCTGGACGTTCTGGTGGCAGGGGGATGGGCCAGCGCACGCGGTGGTTCTTTGTATTTCCCGGAATATGACAGCCCCGAGACCAATAATGGCATCGCTCGGAACCTGGACTGGGATCGTCGCCATGAAGTGTTAGACAGCCTTGGTTTTCGGGGCGCGACATTGCAAGTTCGGTCGAATGATCGTACAAAGGGGGTCCCAACTGGTGCATGGGGCGCACTTTTCAACGATAAAGAGAGCGCGACGCGGGATGGGATGACGAGCGCGATGATGAGTTACGGTCGTGATCTTAAGAGAGGGCAACATGTATTCGCCCGCGCATACGCGAGTTCCTACGTCTACGACGGCACCATTCCGTATGAATTCGAAGGTGTACGTTACGAAGCCGGCGATGAGGCCCGCAGTCGGTGGGTCGGTGGGGAAGTGCAGTTTCGTTGGGATCCCAACGCGGCCCTCCGCATGATCGTTGGCCTCGATGCGCAACGGCATATGCGCGCATCCTATCTGTACAAGGACGAAGACGAGTTGCTTGCGTCGTTTGACGCACCCTACTCTTTCTGGGGCGCGTTTGCTCAAGCGGAGTATGAAATTGTCCACGATCTGGTGCTAACGGCAAGTGCGCGGCGCGACCAGAACTCTTTTGTAGGGGGCGCTTTTTCGCCACGAGCGGCGCTTTTGTACAAACTTTCGGAGCGTGGCGCCATCAAAGCGCTGTATGGCGAAGCCTTTCGCGCGCCGTCACCGAATGAGCTCTATTACGAAGATCCTATCGCCGATTTTAAGCGGAGCGTGAACCTGCGGCCTGAACGCATCCGTACCACAGAACTCGTCTGGGAGCAACAGGTATCGCGCGCCCTGTCCGGTTCGGTCGCCTTGTTTAATTACGGCATGAGGGATCTCATCGATACGATAAACGATCCCGTCGATTCGTTGAATGCATTCGTTAATGCCTTCCGGGTGCGAGCGAACGGCGTGGAGGCCGAACTCAATATCCGCATGCCGGCCGGCATGCGCGGTTTTGCAAGCTACACGCTTCAGGATGCCCGAGAAAAGGAGTCGGGCCGTACACTTTCCAACTCGCCCCGCCACTTGCTCAAAAGCGGCATCGTCATCCCCCTGGCCCCACGAATTACGTCGTCGATCATCGTGCGACGGGAGAGTGCCCGCAGGACGGTATACGATACCCAGACGTCTCCTTTTTTACTGGCGGATGCGAAGGTATCCTTGCATGAAAAGAGCAATCGATTAGCCATCGAGTTTCGGGTCAGGAACATCTTCAACGCATCCTATGCCTACCCGGGAGGTTTCGAACACGTACAGGATCGCATCGTTCAGGACGGTCGGGCCTTTCACGTCGGCCTCAGCCTCAGCTTGTAACATGGAACGATCTATCATCAGTCGAGGCGGCGGTAGCGTGGTCATGAGCGTGCTACTGACGCTGGTGCTCATGTGCCCTATGCCCGCGAGCGCCCAGGATATTGCTGTCCCGATTGAGATTCAATACCCGCTGATCTTCAAGATCCTATCGTTCGACCGATCGCTTGTGGAGCGGTCGGGCGAAGAGATCGTCATTGCCGTAGTGTATCAAGATCGATTCCGTACCTCGCGGGCGATCAAAGAGGCCTTCATGGAGATGAGCAAGCGCGACAAAGCGCCGGCGACCATTCAGGGTGTGTCGGTCCGTTTTGTCGAACTCGACATCGAAAATCTCTCGGATCTTGAAAGCGCGCTCGATCGGCAACCCGCGGACGTGCTCTTTATAACCCCACTTCGGGCGCTCGGCGTGGCCGAAGTGGCAGCCATGAGCAAAGAAAGGGGCATCCTCACCGTCGCTTCTACGCCCGAGTATGTCTATCAGGGATTGAGTGTTGGCATCGACCAGAAAGACAATAAGCCGGAAATTGTCATAAACACCGACAGTGCAATGGCCGAGGGTGCACAATTCAGCGGCCGGCTTCTCCAACTGGCGCGCCTGATTTCGGAATAAAATTGTTCAAAGTACACACATGACGGAAGAACCGGGATCACGATTTTTCGCTCCGCGAATTCGAACGAAGCTGACCCTCGCCACCGCCTTGCTTGTAGCGCTGGTCGCGCTGTTCATTTTCTCGTTCTTCCCCCGAAAGTTCGAGGTGTACGCGCTGGAAGAGGTTCGCCTTCGATCGCAAAATATTCTCGAAATGGTTGCGTACAGTGCCGCCCCTGGTCTGTATTTCGAGGACAAAGCGACGGTTGAGGAGGCACTGTCCATTGCCCGGCTTAATAAGGACCTCGTCTACCTGGTGATAACGGATGAGGCCGGCGCCACCGTCTCATCGTACATACAGTCGGATAGCACGAGCATAAGTGCCGTTCCGATCATGGTCATGACGTTGTCCCGCGCAAAAGAACTGTCACTCTACGAACGCGATGCATCGATCGAGATGGAGGGTACCGTCGTGGGGCACCTCTGGTTAGGGCTGTCCCTGTCGGAGCCCAGAGAGCGCGTGAACGAGGCAAGAAAAACGATAACGCTGGTTTGCCTGATACTCCTGGTCGTGGGGGTCGGGCTCGTGATGGTGGTGAGCAATTTTATTACACGTCCACTTCAAAACATAACGGAAACCGCGAAGCGTGTTGGGAAGGGTGACCTGGCGTTGCGGGTCGAGGTGACCTCGAGCGACGAAGTGGGGCTGCTTGGGCATGCCTTCAACCACATGATCCAGGAGGTAGGGCGTTCGCAAAACGAACTGGAGCAGCGCAAGACCGATCTGGAGGAAGAGATCACTGTCCGGAAGCACTACGAACAGGAACTCGTACAGGCCAAGGAACTGGCCGAACAGGCCGCCACGGCGAAGAGCGAATTTCTGGCCACGATGAGCCATGAAATTCGGACCCCGCTCAACGGCATCATCGGCATGACAGGTTTTTTGCTGGACGCCGATCTGGGTTCGATGGAGCGAGAATATGCCCAGATCATACGCAATTCAGGAGATTCGCTGCTGTCGATCGTCAATGATATCCTCGATTTCTCAAAAATCGAATCTGGCCAGATCGAAATAGAGGAATATCCGTTTGAAGTGCGCCTATGCGTAGAGGAAGCACTGGATCTGGTCGCACAGAAAGCGGCGGAAAAGAAGCTCGAACTCACCTATTCCGCCGACCCCCGGGTACCGCAAGCCATTTTTGGGGATACGACTCGTGTGAGGCAGGTACTCTCCAACCTCATATCAAATGCGGTCAAATTCACGGCAGCCGGCGAAGTGGTCATCCAACTGACGATGGAGCCTAACCCCGGCGACGATACTCTCTTGCTGCACGTGAGTGTCCGGGATACCGGAATCGGCATACCGGCCGATCGTATGGACAGGCTCTTCAAGTCATTCAGCCAGGTGGACGCATCCACCACGCGTGAGTTTGGTGGAACGGGTCTTGGATTGGCCATTTCGAGACGGTTGTGCGACGCGATGGGCGGAAAGATCTGGGTGGAAAGTGAGGAAGGAAAGGGGTCTACCTTTCATTTCACGATACCGTCCAGGCCGGCTATCCTGTTCGGCAGGCCACTTCCATGCACAAACCAGGAGGCCTTTGCCGGCAAACGCGTACTTGTGGTGGACGACAACGATACGAACCGAAGGATTCTGCGCCAGCATCTCGGGGCGTGGCGGCTCGATGTAGTAGTAGCCGCCTCTGGGTCGGAAGCGTTACGCATCCTGGAACGCGACAGCGCCTTCGATGCCGCCATTCTCGATATGCAGATGCCCGGTATGGATGGGGTGGCGTTGGCTCGACAGATGCAGGCGGTCGTTCCGCATGTCCCGCGAATTCTACTCAGCTCGATGGGATCGATACCCATTAAACAGCCTGATCTGTTTCTCGCCACGCTTACAAAGCCTGTGAAGCACGCTTTACTCTGTCAGACGGTAGGGTATGCCCTGGGCGCGTCGGTGCTTCCCGAGAAGATAGGTGCGCGACCGATGGTACGATTCCCTGGCGAGGCAGGCCATTATCGCATCCTTGTGGCGGAAGACAATGCCACGAATCAACGCGTGATCCTGATGATGCTTGACCGAATGGGGTACCGTGCCGATGCAGTGGCCAACGGTCAAGAAGCCCTGGAAGCCCTCGAGCAGCGTCAATACGATATCGTTCTGATGGATCTCCGTATGCCCGAGCGAGACGGCATTGAAACGACGCGGGAAATCATGCAACGCTGGGCCCCTGAATCGCGCCCGTATGTCGTTGCCATGACGGCGGACGTCACGAAGGAACGATGGGATACCTGTTTGGCAGTAGGCATGCATGCCTTTCTCGCGAAGCCCATCGACTCCATCAAATTAGGCGATGTCTTACGGGATCTGGTTTCAAAAATTGACACGAAACGGGCAACGGCAACAGACGTAGCCTACCAGAACACGAGCACCCGGTCTTCACCTGTGCTAACGGCTATGCCATCGGGTAAAGCAATAAGTAAGGATCGATCCCCGATCTCGATCCTGGTTGCCGAGGATAACCTGACAAATCAATACGTGATACGGCGTATGTTGAGTGCGCTAGGTTACGAGGCCCGGTTCGTGGATGATGGGCAGAAAGCAATCGATGCGGCAGAGGAACACTTCTTCGATGTTGTTATCATGGATATGCATATGCCGCGAATGGATGGGCAGGCGGCGATCCGAGCGTTGAGGGAGCGAGCAGACGCCCCGCAGCCGTATATCATCGTCCTTTCCGCACAGGTGACTCCTCAAATGGAGGCGCTTTCATTAGAGGTGGGAGCGGATGCATTTATCGGGAAACCTATTTTACTTCAGCAGTTGCGCGACGGGATTAACAAGGCGATCACCGTGGTTGCTGAAAGAAAACAGGTCGCTCCTGTTCCAGGATAAGCTAGCCGTAGACATGGGCATCCTGCACGCGGTTTTCTCGGCAAAGCGACACCCTATCGTGTCGCTTGAGGTGCGCCAAGCGTAGGAAACCCAACGAGTAGTTCGTCTGGGCCGTGCCCCTGAAGCACGGGGGCTATCATGCGGCGTCGCGGTGCGACGCCAGTCTTTGGTTCATGGCCATTTCAGGAATTATGTCCCCTATAGGGCCCAATCTCATTAAAATAGGGAGGTAATAAATAGACTCTAAGTGGCTCAAAACACCTTTATATACGCCCCGAAATCATTTCCTGTGCAGCGTAGTGTGCTGCACGTGCGGAGAGGGCCATATAGGTCAGCGATGGGTTCTGGCAGGCGGCGGAGGTCATGCAGGCGCCGTCGGTGACAAACAGATTGGGCACGTCGTGGGTCTGGTTGTGGGCGTTTAGGACAGAGGTTTTTGGGTCGCGGCCCATCCGGGCGGAGCCCATCTCGTGGTTGCCGAAGCCGGGCGGGCTTTCGTTTTCGTACGTGCGGATATTTTTCGCGCCGGCGGCCTCAAGCATCTCGGCGGCGGTGTCGAGGATGTCCTGGCGCATGGCCCGCTCGTTGTCGCCGCGCGTCCAGCGGATGCGGAGTTGCGGGATGCCCCAGGCATCGACGGCGTCCGAGTCCAGCCGGCAGTGGTTTTCATAGATTGGCAGCGTCTCCCCGAAGCCGCCGAGGCCGAGCGACCAGGGCCCGGGGTCGCGTAGGGCGCGCTTGAAGTCGGCCCCGAAGCCGGGCATCGAGCGGCCACGGCCCCAGCTGGAGCGGCTGGCGCTGCCCTGGAAGCCGAATCCACGCACGTAGCCGGGCCGGCGGGTGGTTTCGTCGAGGTTGACGAAGCGCGGGACAAACAGGGCGTTCGGGCGGTTGCCGTAATAATACCGGTCCATGTAGCCTTCGATGGCGCCGGATGCCCCGAGGTGGGCGTGATGATCCATCAGGTAATGCCCGAGCACCCCGCTCGAGTTGGCGATGCCGTTCGGGAACGCAGGGGAGGTCGAGTTCAGCATGATCTGGGCCGTGCCCATCGTGGAGGCACAGAGAAACACGAGCCGGCCGGCGAACTCCGTCATCGCCTTCGTTTCGGCGTCGATCACCCGGACGCCCGTCGCCCGATTAGTGGCGGCGTCGTACATCACGCTGTGGACGACGCTGTGGGGGCGCAGCGTGAGGTTGCCGGTGGCCATCGCCACAGGAAGCGCCACGCCGAGGGTGCTGTAGTAGGACGCCGTCGAGCACCCCCGCTCGCAGGGGCCGCAGTAGTGACACGCGGCGCGGCCATTGTGCGCCTGCGTGAGCACGGCCGCCCGCCCGATGATCAGCTTGCGCTCTGGAAAGGCCGCCTCGATGCGGGCTTTCGACGCCTTCTCGACGGCGTTCATCTCCATCGGAGGAAGGAAGAGGCTGTCCGGTAGCTGCGGGAGTCCTTCCGCCGAGCCCGTGATCCCCACGAACCGCTCGACGTGTTCGTACCACGGCACCAGGTCCTCGTAGCGTATCGGCCAATCGACACCGTAGCCGTCGCGTACGTTCTCCTGGAAGTCGAGCGCGCTCAAGCGGTACGACTGCCGGGCCCAGAGCAATGAACGGCCGCCGACGACGTTCGCGGCGATCCAGCGGTAAGGCTCTTCCTGGATGTAGGGCCGCTCGTTGTCCTTGATGTAGAAATGTTTCGTGGCGTCGCTGAACGAATAGTGGAGGCTCTGGATGGGATAGTCGCGCTGCTCGACGGCCGGCGGCACGTCGCCGCGATAGGGAAATTCCCAGGGCGCTTTGTGTTCGGTGATGTAGCCGGCGCCGTGTTCTACATGCCGGCCGCGCTCCAGCAGCAGCACCTTGAGGCCCAACTCCGTCAGCTCTTTCACAACGATGCCGCCAGACATGCCGGAGCCGACGACGATGGCGTCGAAGGGTTCGGCGACCTGGGCGATTCGGACGTTTTTAGCGTGAAACGGGGTATCGGGCATGGCGTGCAGGGCGGTGGGAGTGAGGCCCCCGTACGATAGGGCACGGGCGTGAAAAAGGAAACCCATGGTGGATTTCCGGGCCTCTCCTCCGCCCTCGACTTCCATGAACCTTAAACCTCGAACCCTACACCTACCCCCGGTGCCACCAGTTCGTGCGAGGCCCCAGATGCAGCTGGACGGTTTTTAGTTCGCAGAACTCGTCGATCGAGAATCGCCCCAACTCGCGCCCAAGGCCGGACTCCCGGTAGCCCCCAAACGGCAGCTCGGGGTAGCCGTCCATGTACGTGTTGATCCAGATCGTGCCGGCGCGGACGCCGCGGGCGACCTGGAAGGCGTGCTCGACGTTTTTGGTCCACACGGCAGCCGATAACCCGTACGTGGTGCTGTTGGCGATCCGGATGGCCTCGTCGACGGTGTCGAACGGGATGACGGAGAGGACGGGGCCGAAGATCTCCTGCCGCGCGATGGGCATGTCGGCGGTGACGTTCTGGAAAATCGTCGGCTCGATGAACCGGCCCTGCGGGGTCGTCATCCGCTGTCCGCCCAGGAGGAGGTCGGCCCCGGCGCCGCGGCCGGCGTCGATGTAATGCATGATCTTGTCGAACTGCGCCTCGTTGATGATCGCCCCCACCTTCGTGTCCTCCAGGAGCGGGTCGCCGACGGGGACGGTCCGCGCTTTTTCGTAGACGGCCTGCGTGAACGACTCCGCGATGGAGCGGTGGACGAGCAGCCGGCTGCCGGCGTTGCAGCACTCGCCCATATTGAAATAGGCCCCGAAAACGACGGCGTCCAGCGCGGCCTCCAGGTCCGCATCGCCGAACACGATCTGCGGGTTTTTGCCGCCGAGTTCGAGGGAGACCTTCTTCAGGTTGCCCTGCGAGGCCCCGACGATCTTTTTGCCGACGGCGGTCGACCCCGTGAATGAGATCATGTCTACTTCCGGGTGATCCGCGATCCGCGCGCCGGCCGGGTTGCCAAACCCGGTGACGATGTTGACAACCCCATCGGGCACGCCGGCGTCCATCAGGATCT
The DNA here is from genome assembly GCA_034439735.1 of Rhodothermales bacterium. Classification (NCBI taxonomy): domain Bacteria; kingdom Pseudomonadati; phylum Rhodothermota; class Rhodothermia; order Rhodothermales; species Rhodothermales bacterium. The sequence goes on from JAWXAX010000022.1 coordinate 10,431, forward strand.
GGCCGAGGCGGAGCGTCGTCCCGGGTGTACATTCGCTGGGTTTAACCACGGCCGTGCAGCCGGCGGCGAGGGCGAAGGGGAGTTTCTGGGAGATGATGAGCAGAGGAAAATTCCAGGGGGTAATCATCCCCACGACTCCGATGGGTTCGCGGAGGACCAGGCCGAGCATGTCCTTCCCCAGGTTGTTGTACGTGTCCCCGTACAGGTGCCGGCAGAGGGTGGCGGCGTATTCCCACAGGCCGGCCGTGCCCTCCATTTCGCCGCGAGCCTGGGAGATCGGCTTGCCGCTTTCGAGCACCTCGATCCGCGCCAGTTCACCCGCGTCGTCGCGGATGGCATCCGCCACCTTCATCAGGATCTTCGCCCGTTCAGCGCCGGGCGTATGCGGCCAGGGCCCCTCGTCGAAGGCCTTCCGGGCGGCGTCGACGGCGGCGTCGACATCCTCCGCGCCGGCCTCGGGGTAATCGCCCACCGGGACGTCGTGCGCGGGGCTGTTCCAGGTGTAGCGCTTGCCGCTGCGGGCCTCGACCCATCGGCCGGCGATGAGCATCTGGTAGGTGTAGGGGGTGGCGGGAAGGGACATGAGCTTGCGGGGTTGGTTGGTCGGGGGAGTATACGGATTGGGCGTCGATTAGCGATTAATGCGAATCAGGAGTTGAATAGAGCTAAAATAATGCAAAACGTCATCCTGGGCCCCGACCCAGGACCCAGAACAGGGTTGCTAACCTCACTGGGTCC
>JAWXAX010000023.1 GCA_034439735.1 Rhodothermales bacterium
CATTTCGACCCGCCCATGCGCATCATGGCGCCGCCCTTTCCTCGAATTCGCGCCGCAGGATGCCATATATTTCGGCATCTTCGAAGACATTAAACCGCAGGTAGTGTTCACGCTGGCGCCCTTCATGGCGCATGCCCACCTTGATCAGGATGCGGCCCGAGGCCGGGTTGTTGCTGAAATGGGCGGCGAAGATACGATGTAGATCGAGGTGTTGGAAGCCGTGTGCCACCACCGCCTCCGCGGCCTCGGTCCCATACCCTCGCCCCCAGTATGGCTCGCCCAGCCAGTAGCCGAGTTGCGCGTGGCGGTACGCCGGCTCCAGCATGAGCCCGATCGACCCGATCAGTTCCTGGGACGCCCGGAGTTCGATGGCGAAGTTGGTGAGCCGGCCGGCGAGGTAATCTTCCTCCTGATGACGAATCCAGCTCTCCGCTTGGCCCTCGTTGTACGGATAAGGGAGAAACGTCGTTCGCGCGACGGCTTCATTGCCCGCCAGTCGCTGTAGACGCGAGGCATCGTTGGCTCGGAAGGACCGTAATGTAAGGCGTTCCGTTTTGAGTACGGGGTGATCCCGCATAGGGCCGGTCGATAGGTGAAAAGGAGTCAGTCGGTGCGCATGCCGTTGACCTGCCATCGCATAAGCACGCCCCCCAATAATCCGATCGCCACGAAAACGCATACGCCGACGTGTGCAATGACCGAAAAGCGCGTTAGATATGCAAGACCGAAAACCATGGCCCCGCTACAGCCCCAGCGGGAAAAGAGCAGGCGCCCAGCGCCGCGGTGCGCGGGATCAAGAGCAGGATCCCTGCCGTTACTTGCCCAGCCCCATTCATCGGCAATAAAGCCGGATTGATACCATGCCTCTAAGGATTACCCGATGGACTGTCAGGCGAGGTCAGGGAGAACCCGTTGCCCATGATCCTGGGCAGCCGCGACGGCAAAAGGCGGCGACCAGCAGCGGCCTGGACAGAATCGCCAACCGTTGCCAGCCGGCATTTCTCGTGATACGGTGTGATTTTGAATACGTAAATGGGTATCCTTGCCTTTCCGCGCATGCTGTTCTGACTCACTCGGTTTTATTTCTGTACGTACCCCTATGTTCGTCGGTCATTATGCCGTTAGCCTCGCTCTGAAGAGCAAGGGCAAAAAGGCTTCGTTAGGCGTCCTATTCCTGGCCGTTCAGTTTCTGGATATCCTGTTTTTCCCGCTGGTCGTTTTCGGGGTCGAGCAACTACGGCTTGTCGAAAACTATACGGACGCCACGCACTTCGTGCTCGAATACATGCCTTACTCCCACAGCCTCGTGGCCGCGTTTCTCTGGGGAGGTCTCACGTTTTTAGCCTTTCGATTATACGCCGGCGGTAGGCGCGTCCCGCTCATCATGGCGGCGGCCGTGGTATCTCACTGGTTCCTGGATTTGATCGTACACACGCCGGATCTGCCGATCCTGTCTGGAACAGGGCCCATGGTGGGGCTGGGATTATGGAATTATGCCGGCCTCACCTTTTTCGTTGAGGCCGTGCTGCTTTTGGTGGGCCTGGGCATGTACATGCGCGCTACGCATGCGCGCACGGCTATTGGGACGTATGGGATGCCGGCGCTCGTCGTTGCGCTGATGGCGATCAATGCGGTGAATCTCTTCGCACCTCCTACCGGCAACACCATTCCCGCGCTTGCGGCCACGGCGCTCATGCTCTACCTGGCCATTGCGGCGATCGCCTTCTGGCTGGATCGTCATCGCGGGTGAGGTCCACCATCCGCTACGTCATACCCACACATCGTTCGGAGCCGTCCGGTCTCCGCCGGCTGTGCCGGTGTTGAAGACCCCTGCTGGTTCAATCAGCAGCATATGGCACTCGTCCCGCGCCGATGGCCGATGATCGACCCCCCGGGGCACGACAAACAGTTCGCCCTCGTTCAACGTCACTTCCCCATCCCGAAACTCGATCACTAGCACGCCCTTGAGAACGATAAACGTCTCGTCGGTATCCGGGTGGCTGTGCCAGACAAACCGGCCCTGAACCTTGACCAGCTTGAACTGGTAGTCGTTCATCTCGGCGATGACGCGGGGGGACCACGGCTCGCCGAATCGAAGCAACTTGTCCGCGAAATTGATGGCTTGATAGGTCATCGATGTGCCCCAATGGACATAGAGGGTGGTGTTCAGGCGCGGTTGTGATCCGCGCGCCAGTGCTGAACCGCCTTCTTGATGTCGCGATTGCTGAGGTTCTGGCTTGCGGCGCGTTCCGCGAGCTCGGGCAGTTCGCCATCCGAGGCGAAGCGGAGGGCGACGATTTGCGGCATGCTCAGACGCTGGTCCAGCATTCGGCCTGTCAGCACGTAGTGGCGGAAATTCTCTTCGGCCCGAATGGCGCGGTCCTGCGCTCGCAGCGCAAAGACTCGCGCGTAATAAAAGAGCATGGCAAGACACACTAGAATGACGGCAATGAGCGCGGCACTGTAGCTGTTGGCGCCCCGCTCATACGTCAGCGAGAGGTTGACCATCGCGCCGGCGAAGGAAAGCAGGATGAGGCCGGCCAGAAATACGTGGAAGCCAGGGACGAGCCGTGTATGGTTGGAAAACGACTGGACGCGCATGCGATTAGGGGGATCTCGTGGATGGGTGGGCAACGTTTGGAGTTCTGAGCACCGAGATAGGTGCACTGGCGCCTACAATAGATCGCGCCGCACTTCAGCGACAAACCGTTCGAGCTTCGGTACCGGGTCGCCGGGTCCCAGGGTTTCGAGCGGGATGTATCCCCGGTAGGCGGAGTCCTGCAGGATGGTGGCGATACGTGTTAAGTCGGTCTTTTCTTCCACCGTTCCTCGGAACACCGTTTCCTTGATCTGCCAGGTATAGGCGTGGGGCGCCAGGCGGGCGACCTCCTCGTAGGGATCGCCCACGCGCAGACTGCCGATGTCCAGGTTGAGGCCCAGCCAATCCGAGCCGACGGCTTCCAGCAGGCGAAGCACCTCGTCGGAGGTCTTGAGAAACTCGTTGTGCGGCTGGTAGACGATCATGACCCCGTGCTCCCGCCCGTAGGCGACGCACGTCCGCACGGCATCGACGACCTGGCTGAAGGTCGTCTCGTACGCCGTCTTGTCTACCGGCTGGCCCCGTCCGTCGAATATGCGGAGGACCGGTGCATCGAGCCGAGCGGCCACCTCTACCCAGCGTTTTACATGCGCGATTTCGGCGTCCCGTGCGGAGGCCTCCGACAGGGTGAAGTCGTTTCTGACGCCGGTGCCGCTCATGTCCAGGCCCAATCGAAACGCGTGTTTTTTGATATGAAAACAGTAGGCGTCGTCAGGGGGTGCGGGATAGCCGGTGAAGTAGTAGCCGGTGGGGTCGATGGCGTCGAATCCCAGGTCCGCGCACGCCTCGATGGCCTGCTCAAGCGTCATCGTGCCGCCGCGCAGGGGCTCGTTGAAGGAAAACATGTTGCAGCTCAGCTTGAGGTGGCCCTTTCGGGCGGGCTGCAGAACGGGCGTCTGGGCGGCGGAAGTGGAGGCCGCAGTGGCGGCAATCAGGGGAAGCGTAAGGGTGCGCTTGAGAAAGGAACGGCGATTGGTGGGCAGCATGGTCAGGGAAGCTGGTTATGGGGGTACGTCAAGATACGCATCCTCATAACCAGCTGTGCCGGGCATTTATTCGACGCGGTGTTCGTGCGGTCAGAATTGAACGTTTTTGGTCAGTGTCTCGGCGCCGCGTTTCACGACCACGGTCGCCTTGTCTCCCTTTTCGTAAGTGGCGAGCGCTTGCATATAGGCGTTGATGTCCACGATCTCGACCTCATCCATTTTAACGATGATGTCGCCCTTTTCAAGGCCGGCCTCTGCCGCCGGCCGCCCGCCGATTACGGCATCCACGCGAACACCCGTGCCCTCGGCGACATAGTCCGGCATGATGCCCATGCTCACCTTAAAGGAAGCCGCGGCGCGGCCCTGGTCCTCGTCCTTGGTCTCCGAGAACGCTAGCTTGTCATCGCCATCGAGGGCTTCGATCAGGCCCATGATAAAGCCCGTCACTTCGTGCATGCCTTCGTAATTGATCAACTCGCTGTCGTCCGCAGGCTTGTGGTATTCCTGATGCTGGCCGGTGAAGAAATGCAGTACGGGCAGATTCTGGAGGTAGAACGAGGTGTGGTCTGACGCGCCGATACCGCTGGCGTGTTTACGCACCTGTAGGCCCGTGTGGGCGAACCCGTCCAGAACGCCGTCCCACGCCGGCGACGTGCCGGTGCCGTTCACGGCCAGGACCTTTTCGGCGTTGAGCCGGCCCACCATGTCCATGTTCAGCATGTAGTTGACCTGGACGAGGGGGAGCGCGGGGTTGTTTGCGAAGTACTTGGACCCATAGAGGCCCATTTCTTCGCCTGAGAAGGCGATAAAGACGTAGTTATTGCCCGCCAGTGGGGAGGCCGCGAGGCGACGGGCCAGTTCAATGAGCACGGCGGTGCCGCTTGCATTGTCGTCGGCGCCGTTATGGATGGCGTCGCTATCCGGTTCGCGCGATCCGAAGCCGCCGTGGCCCAGATGGTCGTAATGCGCCCCTATGATCACCGTCGTGGCCGCGCCGCGATCCAGGTAGCCGACCACGTTATGCCCGATGCGTTCCTCGCCGGAGCCGGCCGGGGCATGGGGGTTGTCGCTGTAGTGAAAAGTGAAGGGCTGAAGCCATCCTTCTGACCCGAGCGTTGTAAGCCCGATTTCTTCGAACCTCGAGGCGATGTACTGTGCCGCGAGCGCCTCGCCCGGCGTGCCGGTTTGACGGCCCTCGAGCAGGTCCGACGCGAGGTAGACGACATCTACCCGCAGATCCTGGAGCGCATCAGGGGCCGGCTGGGCGTGGGCGGGTTGAACGGAGAGGCCGGCCGCCAGAGAAGCCGCGAGGACGAGCGAACGAAACGGGTTTGCCATGAATGGGGTTAGAGTGATGAAGTGGAAGAGAGCACACGCAGGTGATCGGCCAGATGTTTCAGCCGTCGGCGCTGCCGCCGGATCCAGAGCCCGAGGGTGACACGGGCCGCCGCCAGGCCCAGCAGAAGGCTCCCCGCGTAGATGAGGGCCTGAACCCAGATCGCGTGATGCAACACAGGCACCGAGGTGGCGCCTACGAGGCTCAAAAACGGGGCGATCGTGTAGGCGAAGCCGGCGGCGTGCGTAAAGGTCCGGTCGAGGCGAATGGCGGTGTACGTCTCACGGGAACTCACGTCGATGTACAACGAGCCAGTGAGATGGGATCGTTTGTGCCAGCGCAACTGGTCCTCGGATCTATGAAAGGCGCCCGGCCTCAGCAGCGCGACGGCCTCGATGAGACGCGCGGCGGTTTCAGGGGTGAGCGCGCCGGGGGCGATTCGGCCAGTCGACAATTCGAAGGGGCCGCCCCAGAACGTGCGCGCGCCATGTTCCAGATCGTACTGCTCGAGCTCGACCGCCGCGGCGCGGAGTACCTCGGCTTCGATGCCCATCTCCAGCGCGAACGACTCGATCTGCTCGTAACAGATTCCCCGTCGTGCTTCGGCATTTTCGTGATCCTGTAGCTCCGAGGCGCGCTTCAGGATGCTGCTCACTTCCCGATCACTATACAGGCGCACATGACGCAAATGCTCGGGTATCGTCATACGCGTGCGGGGAGGTTCCTCTACTTCCTGGGTGCGTGTTCGCAACGCACCACTTGCGAGCGAAACAACGGGGACAACCTACTCTCCAAAGGCGCAATGGTTCGCCCTTCAGCTCTTCCGCTGCGCGCTGCCGGGGCCTGGGTCATTCATCCGGCCATGCCGTCGCCAGGGTAGGCCTGGGGCTCTATCGGCACATCCACCTGGAACGTCGTGCCCTCATGCGAGGACGCAATCAACCGCACATCGCCGCCGATTTCCTGGGCCAGTTTACGAGCGATGGTCAGGCCCAGGCCAATGCCTCCCCTGGCGCGCGTTTGCGAGTCGTCGAGTGCCTGGAATGGCTCGAATACGCGCTCGCCCCATTCCCCGGGGATACCGTGGCCGCTATCGACGATGCGTACGGCGAGTCGCTTGTTCGCCGGCATCTCTACCTCCAACCGTACGCTGCCTTCGTCGGTGAACTTGACGGCATTGTCCAGCAACAACGTCAGGATGCGGCTCAGATGGCCGGGATAGACGAGGATGTTGGGCGCCGACGCGAGGGGGTGGTACTCGAACGTGAGGCCTTTTGCTTCGCAGGCGTAATGGGTCTTGTCGGCTAGAGGATCGATGAGAGTGGAAACAGGATGTTCGGACGCGGTTTCGAAGGCCAACTCGCCGACTCCGGTAAAGTCCAGCACCAGTTCGATGAGGTGCAACAGGTTGTGCGCCGCTGCGTCGACGATCCCGACCATCTCCTGGTTTTCTTCCGAAAGCGCCTCGTCCTTCAAAATGGTGGAGGCGCCGATGATGTGGTTCAGGGGCGTCCGTAATTCGTGCGACATGACGGCCAGAAAACGCTGACGCACGTCGAGCGCCTGAACGGCGATCTGGCGGGCCTCCGCCTCTTTGATGCGTAGACTTTCCGCTTCGGCGCGAGCGGCCTCGACAATTTCGAGACGCCGGCGCAGTTCCTCCTCGTTCTCCGCAAGCTGCTGCACCGCAAAGTCCGCCCCCACGATTATATGGTAGATATGGCGGATGCGTTCGATGAAGGAACGCGTGGGGTAAAACGAGAATGTGTAACTGGCCGAGCGCTCCGACACCTCGTACGAAAAGGCTCTATACGGCACCTTAAGCTGACGAAACGTGGCTTCGTAGGCCGAGGCGGATAACACAAAAAAGGCCCGGCAAGTCGCGAAAGGCTCGGGAATCGCGATGGAAGCGGTGGCCGTTCTCGCGTCTTTGTCGATGACGGTTTCGAATTGCAGCCCCGGAAAAAACGTGCGCATCACAAACGCGTTCATACGCATGAGGATGGACGATAAGTCCGAAAAAAGGCCGAGCACGCGCAGCAGGAGGATGCCAGAGGGAGCTTTGAAGACGTCGTAGCCGATCGTGCGGAGCCGGTCGTCGGAGCCGGCGAACGCGGCGATTCGGTTGTGAAACAGGATGCAGTGATCCCACCCTATCCATTCCGGACAGGTGCTTGCGGTATAGCCGACCCCCTGGAAGAAAAGGTGCTCGGTCATGCCGGCTTCGAGCGCGCATTGATAAATCATCAACACGGCTCGACGGCTTATCTTAGGCGTGGGGTCATGCGACATCGCGGCCTTATGCGGGTTGCCTCCACCCTACAAAATCATGTTGCCCTAATTCACCGCTCAATAGGAAATAAAACCGGGGTTCAGCGAGGCCCTGGGGCCCCTGAACGAAGATGAGAAGGGATCGTCGAAGGGTAGTATCGACACCAGGGCCCATCTGTAAAGGAGTGCGAAGCCCTGTCTACCAGCACACCCTTGTTTGGTTCTATAAGTAGTTACTAATAAAGGAGGTGAGCCCTCGCGCCGGGTTGTCTGGTATCGGGGGCGTAGGCAGCTGTTAGGAGTGCAGAATATCGAGGATGGCCTCGCCCTTTCCGTCCGGCGTCGTGTAGAAAGGACGAGCCTCGATCTCGTAGCTCGTTTCTGGCGGGATACCCAGGGCGTGGTAGATCGTCTGGTGTATCTGGTCGATCTTGACCGGGTTTTCCACCGCTTCACACGGACGTTCGTCCGCGGTGCGTCCGAAGGCATACCCTTTCTTGATGCCCCCGCCGTACATCATGATGGAGCAGCCGCTGGTGAAATGGCGGTGCATGCCGTAGTGCACGAGGTCGTCGATGGCGTCCGGGACGAACACCTGATCCTTCACTTTGGCGCCTGGCCGGCCCTCCATCATCATGTCCCGGCTGAACTCGCTCGCCAGCACGATGATCGTCCGATCCAGGTGGCCGCTCTCCTCGAGGTCCCGTACGAGCTTTGCGATCGGGCGGTCGATCAACTGCTTCATGGCCACCAGCCGTGTATGCCCATTCTCGTGGGTATCCCACCCGTGGAACGGCTCATATTCGGTCGTGACCGTGATAAAGCGCGCGCCTTCCTGTGTAAGGCGCTTCGCGAGCAGGCAGCCGAGGCCGAAGCGGCCCGTGTTGTAGGCGTCGTACGAGGCGGAGGGCTCGAGGGAGAGGTCGAAAGCGCGCGCTTCGGGCGAGTTGAGCAGACGATAGGCCTGCTCCATGGATCGCATGAGCGATTCCTTCTGGTAGTCGCTCCCGTGGTCGCCCAGCGGGCTCTCCGCGACGAGATCGCGGTAGATCTGGTTGCGCCGCTCGAAGCGGCTGGCCGTCATACCGACCGGAGGGCGGACGCTGTCGAGGCCGGTCTGAGGGTCGGGGATGAGGAACGGCCCGTACTCGGCGCCCAGGAAGCCGGCCGTGTGGAATGCTTTTAACTCCTCGGCTTCCCCTACATGAAATCGCTGCCCGATGTTGATAAACGCCGGCAGCGCCGGGTTGATGGGTCCCAGCTCACGCGCGATCCACGACCCGATATGCGGCGCGGCGACGGTCTGCGGGGGTTCGTAGCAGGTGTGCCAGTGGTATTGATGCCTGGAGTGGAGGATGAAGCCGAGGTCGCCCGACTGGTACGACCGGATGACCGTGCCCCGATCCATCACGCTCGCCATCTCTTCCAGCCCCTGGCTGAACCGGATCCCATCCACGGCCGTGGAGATCGAGGGAAAGGTGCTCAACACCCGGTTGGGGTCGATCCCTTTCTCATACGGGACATAGGTTTTGGGGTCGAACGTCTCGGTGTGCGCCATCCCGCCGGCCATCCAGAGGAGGATGACGGTGTCGGCCGTGGCGTGGGCGCGGGCGTTAGTGGCGCACGAGCTGAGGAATGTGGCCGATGGAAGGCCCGCCGCCATCGCGGCCAGCGTCGCCGCCCCGGTCCGCCGCACGAAGTCCCGACGAGATAGGCTGTTGTTCATAACGATGCTCAATAGATCAACTGAAATTCGGGCAGCATGACCAGCGCCCAGAGCAAATCCTGCACGGTCGTAGTATCCGGGGCCGCCCCCAGAAGGTCGAGCGCGACACGACGTTCGGCGTCGGTTGGAGGCCGGCTGAGGGTGGATGCGTACACGCTGTCTACCAGCACGGCCGGCGAGGCCCCCAGGGCGGCGTGCCAGTGCTCGGCGCCGATCTGCATCGTCTCGTAAAACCGATCGCCGTTGGTCATTTCCAGTGCCTGCAGCAGGGTCGTCTGCGTGGGTCGGCTGGTGATGACGGTTTCGCGGCTTTCGCGGCCGAGCGCCTTCAAAAAGTCGTCGTTGTACACCAGGGAGGCCCGGGCGAAGGCCGGCGCGGCGTCCGTCGCCTCGTGGGTAAACTGGAGGATGTACCCCCATAGGCTGTGGCTTTTGCGCTGGACATCCAGCCAGCCGACATCGTCGAAACCGGGCTCGTTCCAGCCGGCGGCCAGCGAGTCCAGCGTCTTCCAGCCCTGGCCGCTTTCGACGCGCTGGATACTCCCATCGTCGAAGGTGAGCTGGAGGCTCAGCAGGACGCCGGCGGGGTTGGGAACCGTGCCTTCGTTGACAGCCTCGACGGCGACGAGGTTGCGGCCCGGCTTCAAGAGGCCGGCCACATCGAGGCGCTCGGGCGTCCGCCAGTTGTCGGCCTCGAGGGCAAGCCGGCCATTGATATATACCTTATACGCATGGTCGGCGGTGGCGAGCAGGCTGGCGGATTGCACGGCGCCGGGGGTGTCGAAGCCGGCCCGGAAGTAACGGGCGCCGGGGTAGGCGTTCTGGGACTGGTGGATGTCCGGATACCAGATCCAGCTGGCGTCGGGGGGGTTGCTCTGGGCCTCGGGGTTAAAGGCGACGCTGACGTACACCGGGGCGACGGCTTCGCTGACGGCGTCGGCGAACTGTTCGGCGGTGAGCCGGCGAACGAGGGGTCCGGTGAACGCAAACGACTCGCTGCGCACCTGATCTTCGGACGGCGCGGTGCGGGCCGGCAGCTGGTAGACGCGAGATGTCATGATCGTCCGGAGGAGCACACGCAGGTCCTGCCCGCCGGCGGAGAAGTCGGACGCGAGCCAGTCCAGCACATCCTGATCCCAGGGTAGGCGGTCCATCTCATCGACGGGCTCGACCAGCCCGCGGCCGAGGAGCCTCGCCCAGTACCGGTTGACGAGGGTCCGCTGGAGCCGGCCATTGTCCGGATGGGTAACGAGATCGGCCAGCTGCACCAGCCGCTCGCTGACGGGGGCCGTGCCGTCGATCGTGCCAAGCTCGGGGAAGATGAATGCCGTTTCCGCCAGCCGGCCGGTGGGCTTGTCGCACCGGAAGATCTCGAGCGTGGTGTCCGCGAAGACATTCGCGAAGGCGTACGCCTCGTCGAGTTTCGTATTGCTGACGAAGCTGTCGTGGCACGAGGCGCACTTGAGATTGAGACCGAGCAGGGACTGGGAGATGTTCTGGGCGGCCTGGAGTTCGACGCGCTGGCTGGCGTTCACCGCGCCGCGCCATTTGATGCCTTTGACGAACCCATCCGATTCCGGCGACGCATCGATCAGCGCGCGCACCATGGTGTCGTAGGGCATATTATCGCGCAGGGCGTCGTAGAGCCAGCGGGTAATCTGCCGGCGCCCGCCGTCGATGTAGCCGGGGCCGGAGTAGTCGTTGCGCAGCAGGTCGTTCCAGAAGCTGAGCCAGTGCGCGGCGTAGTCCTCGTCGCGCGCCAGCAACGCATCGACGAGGCGTTCGCGCTTGTCGGGCCGACCATCCGCGACGAAACGATCCACCTCCTCGGGCAAAGGAATCAGACCGATGGCGTCCAGATAGGCCCGGCGGATGAAGCGGCGGTCGTCCACGGGCTCGTCCCACGCGATTGCATTGGCCTCGAAGTAGCGGTCCACGAGACGGTCCACCGGGTGCTTCAGGCCGCCGGCGATCGCCGGCAGTTCGGGCTTGCGCGGCGCGAGGGGCGCCTCGCGGAAGATGTTGTATTCGAGGCTGTCCGGCCAGTAGGCGCCGTCGTCGATCCAGAGGCGGATCAGCGCGATGTCTTCACCTGGCAGGGCGTCGCGTTTTTCGGGCATGGACTCCTCGTCGTTACGCGGGAGCAAGAGCCGGCGGATTAGCTCGCTATTTCCACTCCGCCCGGGCACGATCGTGGGGCCGGAGTCGCCGCCGAGGAAGGCGAATTCCTTTTCATCCAACCGCAATCCACCTTCTACCTTGTTGGAACTGTGGCATTTGTAGCAGTTGTGGGCGAAAATCGAACGGACGCCCATATTCAGCTCGATCCGCTGGGCGTCGGTGAGCGGTTCGCCGGCGTCGAGGGCGTACCGGATGGCGGGGTCGAGCGCGGTGGGCGCCGCCTGATTCCACGGCAGCACCTCCGTGAGGTACGTCTCGCCGTGCGTGAGGGACGCCCCGAAGTGCCCCGCCACGCCGACACCCACGGACGCAAGCGCCAGGGCGGCGCGGAACTGAAGCCGGTGCTCGGGTGACGGCCGGCGCGTCTCCCGCCGGAGCAACAGAAAGGCCGCCAGGGCCAGGAGGGCGGTGGCTACGCCGGACCATTTGTGCCACACGACGGTCTGGCCGGCAAACGACTCGGCGTCTGCGAGCAGCAGCCCCATGCCGGCCGCGACAACCGCGGAAGCCGCCCCCAGCGCCACGAGCAGGCGTTTGCTCCCTTCCAGATTCGGCCGTTGCCCCTTCCATGTCAGGCCTTCCACGACGAGGGCTACCAACAGGAGGGTGATGGGGAAGTGCACGATCATCGGGTGCAGTCTTCCAAGGATGACCGGGATCCAGTCCATGGGGTCGATGTGTGCCGGGTTCGGTGTTCCGGGTATCGCGACCAGCCTCGGCCGAGACTCGGAACCCGCAGCCCGCGGATTTAGTGTGTCAATATGTTTACCTGGCGTACCATGATAAATGATGGTGTTCAATCCATCAAGCACTCATTTCTTTCGCCATTCGATGGACGATCGTTCCCCGGCCAACTCCCCCTTTACTATCCACCCCGACACCCGCGTCGGGGCGGTCACTCTGGCGGTCGCTGATCTGGATGATATGCGGCGGTTTTACGAAACCGTGATGGGGCTCGACGTGATGGCGGGCTCGTCCGATGAGGCGGTGCTTGGGGCCGGTGGCCGGCCGTTGCTCCGGCTGATGCATCGCCCCGCCGGCCAGGCCGAGCCGCATGCCACGGGATTGTATCACTTCGCCCTGCTCGTGACCTCCCGGGCGCATCTGGGGGCCTGGCTGGCCCATATGGCCGGCATGGGGCACCGGCTGGACGGCGCCGGCGACCACGATGTCAGTGAGGCGCTGTATCTATCGGATCCCGAAGGCAACGGGATTGAAGTATATCGGGATCGACCGCGAACGGAGTGGACGTATGAAGGGGGGCGCGTGCGGATGGGGACGGAGCCGGTGGACATTCGGGGAGTGCTCGATGCAGGCGCCGGCGTGTCCTGGCGCGGCATGCCCGCCGGCACGACCATGGGGCACATCCACCTGCGCGTGGCCGACGTCGCGGCTACCGAAGCCTTTTATACCACCCGGTTGGGGATGACCACGATGGCGATGCTGCACGGGGCCGGGTTTTTCAGCGCCGGAGGGTATCATCATCATATCGGCGCCAATACCTGGCATTCGCGCGGAGCAGGGCCGCCGGCGGAGGGGGCGTTGGGCCTGGTGGAGGCCTCGATTGTCCTGCCCGATTCAGCGGCACTCGAGGGGCTCGTAAGCCATCTCGATGATCTCCGTCAGCCCATCGACATGAGTGGCCCGGAGCCGCTGATTCGCGATCCGTCCGGCCTTGCCCTGCGGCTGACAGTGGCATAGCTGTTACTCTTCGCGCGGGAACGACTGGTGCGCGTGTCGGATATTCCAGGACTCGCCTTCGTGGACCCACACGTACGTCCACGCGGCGTCGCGGGCGAAGGAGCCGCCGCTTTTCATCTTTGTGACGAAGCGGCCGGTGGACGAGACGATGACCAGCTGTTCGGACACGACACTTACGGTGGGCTCGCCGAACTCGATCTCCTGGTGCTCGACGCCGGCGTAAATACCGCGGTATACCTCCAGCAATTCCCCTCGCGTATACCGTTTGCCGTCAATCAGAAACACCGCATCCGGCATGTTGCTATGGTAGCGGAAGGCTGCTTCAACATTTACCGTCTCGGCGGCGTCCAGCACGTCCCGCGTCAGGCTGAGCACCATCGTCTGGAGAGTCTCGCGCTCGGCGTCGTTCGGCTGACGTACGCGCATCGTGCATCCCGTGGCAAATAAAAATAAGAGGACCAGCAGCAGCAGGGTGGTGACAACGTGTCGAGAGCGCATGATCGGAAAGCGGAAGTGAGTGACGAAGTACGAGACGCTAAAATAGGAAATGCGGTAGCGGCTCGCCAGCGTCGCGGCGCGTTTACGGGACAGGGATTTATTCAGATCGTCTTCTGGTCGATACTGGCTAGCGTATCAGGGATGCGTTCCTTGGGAATTGCATCGAGGAGAAATCGTAGGGCTCGACCAGTGCCTGTAAAGCCAATGAATACCATGGTAGAGACGAGTCTGGTTCGCCGGGGAGAGGTAATCGAAGCGGATGCCCGCGCAGCCGTCGCGGCGTTCGCGGCGCAGGTGACCCAGCCGGATATGGCCGGCGTTGTGCTTTTTTGCTCGTCGAATTACGACCCCGAAATCATCGCCGAAGCGATGCGCGCCCACTTCGACTGCCCGGTAGTGGGGTGCACCACGGCCGGCGAAATCGCCAGTACGTACCAGCGCAACGGTATCGTGGGAGCGAGTTTCCCGACTTCCCACTTCCGCCTCCACCCCGTGCTTATCACCTCGATGCGCGACTTTGGCCTTACCCGGGCCGCCATGGTCTGCCAGGACGTGGAGAGCCAGCTCGAGTTCTCCCGGCGCGCCGGCGCGGACCGCATGTTCGGGCTCCTACTGGTGGATGGACTATCGCTTCTCGAGGAGCGGGTGGTTTCAAATCTGTACAACGCCTTCAACGGGATGCCGATCGTCGGGGGATCCGCGGGGGACGATCTCCAATTCGTCGAGACGCTCGTGTATATGGACGGGCGATTCCATGAGCACGCGGCGGTCCTCGCCGTGGTCGAGACAACGCTGCCGTTCCGCGTTTTCCGATGGCAACACTTCCAGCCCACGGCCGTCGATCTGGTGGTCACCGCGTCGGATCCGGATTCACGGACGGTGTATGAGATCAACGGCGGCATGGCGACCATAGAATATGCCGCGGCCCTGGGGCTGCGGCCCGAGGAACTCGACGCACACGTTTTTTCGCTCCACCCCATTATGATTCAGATCGGCGACGAGTGGTATGTGCGCTCGATCAAACAGGCAAACGCGGATGGGAGCCTTACTTTCCTGTGCGCCATCGACTCCGGCCTCCCGCTCACCGTCGCCAACGGGGTCAATTACCTCGAAGTGCTGGGCGAGCAGATCGCGGCACTCCGGGCAGACATCGGGACGCCTTCCCTGACGATCGGGTGCGACTGTATCCTGAGGCGGATCGAGATCCTGGAAAAAGGAATCGAACAAGAGGTGGCCGGCCTCCTTAGCGAAGTAAATTTTATGGGGTTCAGCACGTTCGGCGAGCAGATCAATGGTCTCCATGTGAACCAGACGTTGACGGGCATAGCCATCGGCGAGGAGGTATGACGGAAGCGCCAATCGACCATGCCGCGCGCGTTCACGAGCTCGAGAAGAAGCTCGCGAAAGAGAAAAAAATAAACGACTCGCTCAAGGAGCGAGTCAAACAGTCCATACGCTCGACGGGCGACTCGTTTTCGCTCTTCGAAAGCAACATCGCCCTGCAGCGCGAGGTCGAACGCCGCACGCGGGACCTCGTGGTGGCGAAAGAAGCGGCGGAGTCAGCGGCGCGCGCCAAGGCCGAGTTTCTGGCAACGATGAGCCATGAAATTCGCACGCCGATGAATGGCGTGATCGGGATGACGAGCCTGCTGCTCGATATGGGTCTGGACGATGACCAGCGTGAAACCGTCGAGGTGATCCAGTCGTCCGGCCTGGCGCTGCTGTCGATCATCAATGATATTCTGGATTTTTCGAAGATCGAAGCCGGCAAGGTTGAGATCGAACACATCCCGTTTAGCCTCCGCGAGGTAATCGAGGCCGCGATCGATGTGGTGGTCGCCCGCGCCGCGGAAAAACAGCTGGAGCTCGTCAGCCGGATCGACATGGCCATCCCGACCACGTTATTCGGAGATTCCAACCGAATCCGACAGGTCGTTGTGAACCTCTTGTCCAACGCCGTCAAGTTCACGGACCAGGGTGAGATCGTGGTGGCTGTGTGTCCTGCGCCGGCGACGGGCGCCGGGTATGGATTTGGAATTTCCGTCACCGATTCCGGCATCGGCATCCCGGAGGAGAAGCTCGCCACCCTGTTCGACGCCTTTTCGCAGGTGGATGCCTCGACGACACGAAAATACGGGGGCACGGGCCTCGGCCTGTCAATTACGTCGCGCCTCGTGGAGTTGATGGGCGGTTCCATGCATGTCGAGAGCACGCCGAACGCGGGGTCGACATTTACGGCGAAACTGACGCTAACCGCCGCACCGGAGGTGGATAGGTTCGATCTTCAGACATTTAAGGGTCGACGCGCGCTCGTAGTGGACGACAACCCGCGGGCTCGCGAGACGCTCCGCTACTACCTCGAGTCGCTTGGCCTGATGTGCGCCGAGGCGGCCGACGCCGGCAGCGCCCTCACACTGGCATCCGAAGCCGCATTTGACATCGCGTTTGTCGATGTCACGATGCCCGGCGGACTTCTCGACACCCTGACGCCGCGTCTGGATCCGAGTCCATGCCTGGCGGTCGGCACCATTCTCCATCGCGCCTCGTTCGCCTCACACTACCCGTTTATGGCGAAGCCCATCAAGCTGGATGTGTTGCAAGCGTTGTTGCTGGACCGGCTCCAGGTCGTTCCATCCGAGCCGGCCCCTTTGAGGAGCGTCGTACTGGTGGAAGCCCATCCCCTCCAGCGGAAACTGACGCAGCGCGTGCTGGAATCTCTGGGACTGGTTGTCCTTTCGGTCGGTGATGCCGCCGCGGCGGCTTCGTCGCCGGGCATACAGGAAGCGGAAATACTCATGCTGTCGGCTGTATCGCCTCGGGAGGCCATCGAGTTGCGGGACGTACTACAGCCCTATCTCCAGGAGAACGCGCGGGTGCTGGCGGTCGTCGCCGAGTTGTCGGAGGGTGGGCGCTCGAAGCTGATGGAAGCCGGCTTTGCCTATGCGGTGGCGAAGCCGATCGTGCTGCAGGAGGTTCAGGAAGCCCTGCGTCGTTGCCGGGTGCGTTACGCGTTGGATCGGGTGGCGGTGTAATTTCAGGCAGATCGCACCCGCTGAAAACATCTGGGCCGGCTGAGGCGTACGTACGCTCCCGCCTGTCGGTGGCTCGCGTCCTACCCATCCCTGAACCGGTCGTCATGCCTTTTCGCCGCTTTCTCTGGATTCCGGTGCTGGTCCTCGGCATCGTATTTTCCGCCTGCGATTACTTCGATGGCGATCCGCCCGAGGAACAGATCGATAGGAACCCGCTCCCGCGCGAGGTGGCCGATTCGCTGTTCACCACAACGCCGAGTGGCCTTAAATACCACGACTTTTTTATCGGCGACGGCGTCGTGGCGGATTCCGGACAGGCGGTACAGGTGCATTACCACGGCTGGTTCGTAAATGATCAACTATTCGATAGCTCTGTGCTCCGCGGAGTCCCCATCTTTTTTGTGTTAGGTACCGGTCAGGTGATCAAGGGGTGGGACGAAGGCCTCGCCGGCATGCGGGTCGGCGGCGAGCGGCAGCTGATCATCCCCCCCAACCTGGCCTACGGCGCGGCCGGCCGAGGCGCTGTCCCACCCAACGCGACACTCGTATTCGAAGTCATCATTATGGCGGTACAGTGAGGTTGACCATGCGAACTACCTGTTTGATGATCCTTTTTTGGGGATCCATACTATCGATTTCAGCCTGTGGTCTGTTCGACTTCACGGAAGAAGTAGAACAGGAAATGCTGCCCGACGCGATCCCTCGTGTGGTGGCTGATTCGCTGTTTACGGTCACGGCGAGTGGCCTGAAATATTACGACTTCGTCGTGGGAGAAGGAGATCCAGTCGTCGCCGGCGAGACGGTGGTGGTGGATTACAATGCGTGGTTGAGCGATAGCACGTTGATCGATAGTTCTGTCCTTCGCGGTACGCCGGTGGTGATCAATCTCAGCATCGGCGAGACCATTCCGGGATGGATCGAGGGCATGGTCGGGATGCGCGCCGATGGCGAACGCCAGCTGATCATTCCTCCCGCGTTAGCGTACGGAGAAACGGGCTCCGCGGTGGTCCCGCCAAACGAAACATTGATCTTTGAGATCACGCTTTACTAACCTTCGAGTACGCGGACCGTCGAGGTCCGGCTCCCATGTACGAAACCCCCACACTTTCATACACCGACGCCCTTCGGGTGCTCGACGCGATCCGTCGTAGACTTGAAGACCCGCACAGAGGCGCCGCCATAGCCGTCGTCGACGCGCATGGCGAACTGGTGGCTTTTTTGCGGACGGATGGCTGCCCATTACCCTCGATCCAGAATGCCATCAACAAAGCCTTCACCGCGGCGCGTGAACGGAAACCGTCCGGCGCGATCGGCCAGGCGTCGCGGAACGATGGGTTTCCGATGACAAATTTTGGCGATTTGCGCTATTCGGGGTGGGGCGGCGGCGTGCCGCTGCTCTGGAGGGGGGCCGTGGTCGGCGCCGTGGGCGTGAGCGGGCTCCCGCAGGTGGAGGACGCCGAGCTGGCGGCATGGGGGGCGCAGGCACTGGGCGGCCCAGAATAAAAAAAGGCGTCTGGCGGGTCACCAGACGCCCTTCCACACGATCGCATTGCGCCTTACGCGGCGCGCATCATAGGGGTGCGGTAGGTTCGTGCGATAAATCGGGGCACGATGCCGCGCGCCAGATAATTCGTCTGAAGGTCAGTGTCGAGTGTTTTAAAGTCGGTGACGACATGCCGGCAGGTACCGTGGCTGCAAAGGCAGTCGAGCGTCCAGATGCCGTCGTCCATGGTCGTGGAATAATCGAAGCAGATTTCTTCGCCGACATGGATGGGAGCGAGGGCCACCAGCCGGCGATGCGCTACAATGCCGGCGTTCGGGTGGCAGGAGTGATTTACGTAGAGGCCCGGGGCGTCGGGGTAGATGTAGGTGAACTTGCCCGTTTGAAGTAAATTTCCAGCGTGATCGGTAAAGTGAAGCGGGTCGTTGTGGTCGATGCGTCGCCCGGAGAATCGAAGAATCAACTCCCCGGGCTTAAAGTGTCGAGAGGCGAAGACTCCACGGCCAACATGCGTCTCGCCGACGTAAATATGAGCACCCATTGCTTCGTATTCTGGGTTAGGGTGGATGCCTGGTGAAGCGCGGCAAGAAAGGACGGCTAGCCGGCTTCGCGAACAGGTCAAAATCTACGACACGCACCTGTATTAGTTACTAGTCCCGGGGACCATTCGGGCTACAATTTTTAGCGCGATCCAACGCCGCTTTTGGGGCCGGGAAAGTCGCGTTTTCTAGCATGGAAAACGGGTTCCTGGCGCATCGGCCCGGTGGAACCTATCGGGACGTGGCCGGCTATATCGGCCGGCTTATTCCTCCGGTGCCGCAACGCCCCCCCGGGTGAGCGGAAACGGGTTTATTCGAGTCTCGCTCAGGACGCATCCGTGGACACCCTTTTTGATTTTTTGGACATCGTCGATGCGATTGCGACGACGGGTTGGAGCATCACGCCCGGTTTTGTACCCGATGCCGAAATCCATCGACTGCTCGAGGCGGAACTAGCGCTGTGGCGCGAGGGGGCGTTCCGCGCCGCCGGCATCGGCGCCGGCGCGGCGGTTGAGCGCCCGGAGATTCGCAGCGACCGCATCCACTGGCTGGACCCGCTCGCCCTCCCGGAGGCCGTTGTGCCCTACTGGGAGCGGCTCGCCGCCCTGCGCCAGGAACTCAACCGAACACTCTACCTGGGCCTCCGCGGCTTCGAAGGGCATTTCGCTGTTTATCCCGCCGGCGCGTTTTATAAACGCCACCTGGACCAGTTCAAGACGGCGCCCCATCGCACGGTCTCCTGCATCCTGTACCTCAATCAGGGCTGGACGCCCGAGGATGGCGGGCTGTTACGCATCTACCCTTCCGACGCGCCCGACGATGCGGGCATCGACGTTGTACCGCGTGCCGGCACCTTCGTGTGTTTCCTGAGCGACCGCGTCCCCCACGAAGTCCTGCCCGCCCGACGCGAACGATTCAGCCTCACGGGATGGATGGATAGGAAGTGATAAGGAAAAAGGAAAAAGTGAAAAGGAAAAAGTGAAAAGTGGGTTTGTGCCCCAAACTTTTCACTTTTCACTTTGCATTTCCTCCACCAGTCGCTGGATCGTGGCCTCGTCGGCGCGGAGGAGGCCACGATCCAGCGACTGGTGGAGGA
>JAWXAX010000024.1 GCA_034439735.1 Rhodothermales bacterium
AAGTCGCTTCGCTCGTTTCCCGCCTTCGCGGGAGCCTGCCCCCGGCTTTGACCGGGGGATGACGATGCCCTGGATTGTAGAAATCTCAACAGTTTGTGAGCCCTTAACCTGAAACCACTCACGATAATCCGACAGGATTTACGTGAATGTACTTAGTTTCCCCCCACCATCACCCGCCGGCCCGTCCGGGCGGACTCCCGCGCGGCGTCTAGGATGCGGGTCACCATCAGGTTGTTTTCGAGCGAGGAGAGGTCGTGCGGCTCCAGCGTTAAGGTCCCCCGGACGACGGCGGCGAGGAGCGACAGCGGGTCGCGCCGCGCCGGCGCCAGCTCGGTCAGGGCCATCTCCTCTGTCGTTTTTCCATCCTTCTGAAGGAGCGCCTGGCCAGCGTGGGGCGTCAGCATCTGGCCCGTCTCGCCGTACACCTCCATGTCCTTCCGGTTCACCGGCAGCGGCCAGTTCCACGACGCCTGGATGACCCCGACGGTGCCGTCGTATTCGACGAGGATGTTGGCCTCGTCGTCGACGCCGGCGTACACCGGGTTGTCGGTCTTAAACTGCTGTAGGGTCGCGAATACCGACTTCGGCGCCTCGCCGTTCATCAGCCAGGTGAGCAGATTCGCGCCGTAACAACCGAAGTCCGTCAACGCTCCACCGCCGTTCTGGACGGGGTCCACCAGCCAGTCGAGGAACTCGGGATCGACGCCCATCTCTTGCGGACCGCGGTGGCCGTCGTGGATGACGACCTTGCGGATCCGTCCGATTTCGCCGGCGTCGACCCGTTCCTTGATGGCGTTGTTACTCCGATACCACGTCGTCTCGTAGTTCACGAGTACCTCGATCCCTCCGGCCGCCGCCGCCCGCGCCATGGCTTCGGCATGCGCCATGTTGACGGCCAGCGGTTTCTCCATCATCACATCGATCCCGTACTTCGCACACAGCTCAACCACGGCGAGGTGGTCGAACGTCGTCGTGAACACGGTCACCGCCTCCGGTTTGGTATCGACGAGCATCCGCTCCAGGTCCGTGTAGAAGAGGGCCGGGTCGATCGTGTACCGATCGGCGTATTTCCCATGGAGCGACGCATTCGCATCGTAGACGCCCACGATGGCGATGTCGTCGCGGGTCCGGAATTCGTTCAAGAACCCGCCCACATGGCCGTGGACGAGCCCGACGATGCCGATACGCAACCGCTCGGCCGGCATGGCGAGGGCGAGTAGGAGAAGGATGCTGAGCACAGGGGTTGGATTAGCGATTCGTGATTAGCGATTCGAGAATAGCGATGTATGGGAGGAAGGACATGGGAAATAGGAAATAGGAAGGGGGAAATGGGAATGGGGAAGCGAGGCGCGAATTAATGCACCCCCACCCTTCGACTCCCCCGGCTTCGCCGGTGTCGCTCAGGGCAGGCACTCCCACACCCCCATACTCCCACCCCTATCACGCCCGCCCGAGCATGCCACGCATGATGTCCAGGTTGGCTTTGAGCGCCTCGAGGGGTGGGAAGGTCGCCTGTTCGTATTCGATGATGTAGAACTCGGTGCCGGCGACGCCCTGGTACAGCGGGATGATCTGGCTCCAGTCCAGCTCATCGGCGCCGAGGAACGCGTCCGGGTTGGCTTTCGAGAACGGCTTGACGTGGGTGGTGATCGTGCGGCCGGCGTTGCGCTTCATGAGCTCGATCACATCGACGCCTTCGACATGCGAGGCGTTGCCGGTATCCATCTGGAGGATAACGTCGCTGTCCGTGTTGTCGGCGAAGATATTCCAGGCGTATTCGCCCTCGAGCCGGTTAAAAATTTCGGCGTGGTTGTGGAAGCCGGTGCGCAGGCCGTGCGGGCGAAGGTTGGCGGCGATGGCGTTGTACCGGTCGCAGGTGCGCAGCAGGGCGTCCTTGCTGGCGTAGGCATCCTCGTTCATCGAGCGCACGATGAGGTTGCGGTTGCCGAGCGCGAGGTTGAAGTCGACCGTCTTCTGGAGTTCGTCGCCTTCCATGGTTTCGATGTAGATGTGCGTTCCGCACGCCTGGAGGCCGTTGTCGTCCAGCAGTTTACGCCATTCCTGGGCCGAGAGGCCGTGGTAGTCGGCGAATTCGACGGCCTCGTATCCCAGGCCGGCGACCGCCGCGATGGTGCCCGGCACGTCCTTGTCCAGCAGTTCGCGGACGCAGTAGAGCTGGGTGCCGATCGGGATCACGCGCGTTTCGCCGAAGACCTGCCCGGCGGCCGTGACAGCCGGCGTGGCCGGCGGGGTGGCGGTTTCACCCTGGCATCCGGCCAGACCTGGCAGCGAAAACGCGGCGAGTGTGCCGCCCGTGTACGTAAGAAAACGCCGGCGCGTAAAGGCGTTATTGAACCGTTTATCCATGACAAAAGCCTCGTAGGGGATTGGGAGAGAAGGGGTGGGTGATCGAATATAGCGAAAAGGGAGCGGACTGGCGCAACAGGCCGGCAATCCCAGTGACCGGCGATCCCATTGATACGCATCGTAGAGACGCTCCTATGGAGCGTCTCCCTTCGATGATGCCGATCAAGCGTGTCCGACAACCGCGTCAATCGCATCCCTGAACCGCCGCGCCGCCTCGGTGGGATCGGCTGCGTTGGTGACGGCGGTCATCACCGCCACCCCGTGCGCGCCGGCCTGGAGCACCTCCGCCACCCGCTCGACGGTTATGCCGGCGATGGCGATGACGGGGATCGCTACGTGGGCGCAGACCTCCGCTAGGCCGTCCAGTCCCCGGAGCACGGCGGGGTTGGCCTTCGATCGGGTGGGATACACCGGCCCGAAACCGATGTAGTCCGCCCCGGCGGCCTCGGCAGCCAGGGCCTGTGCGGTGGTGTTGGCCGTCGCCCCGATCACCGCCCGGTCGCCCAGGATGCGGCGGACGATGGCGACGGGAAGATCCTCCTGCCCTACATGTACGCCGGCCGCCCCGACGGCCAGGAAAAGCTCGATGTGGTCGTCGATGAGGAGCGAGACGCCGGCTTCGGCGCACACGGCCGCCGTGCGCTGGGCGCTGTATAACTTGTGGCGGATATTACCCTGCTTTTGCCGGAATTGGATGGTGTCGGCTCCGCCGGCGATCGCGCGTTGCGCCAGCTCTTCATGCGGGTAACGCTGCTGGAAAAAGTAGTCGGTGAGGACGTGTAATCGGCCAATGCTCATGGACGGGTTTTGCTATAATCGGACGCAATCGCCATATTCCCGGAGATGTTCGCTCGGAGCGGGGCAGGGGATCCGGAATGGCCCAGGATACTCGATTCACCGGCAACGCGCAACGAGAACCGGGTAAACAGACTTTTACCAATCCATCTTCCCATCTTCCATGACTACACGTGCTTCGCGCTCCCGCCGAGAGTTTTTGAAGGCCAGCGGCATGGCCGGCCTCGCCGCCTCTGTTCTGCCCGTCTCCGCAGACGCCTTCGCCGCGGGCAACGGCTTCACCCCGGCCGCCGGCCCGGTGGTTATCGCCAGCGGGAACGGCATGAACTGCGTCGCCGAGGCGCTGCGACGGATTGATTCTGGCGCGGATGCGGTCGATGCCATCGTCGCTGGCGTCAACCTGGTCGAGGAGGACCCAAACGATACGTCGGTGGGCTACGGGGGGCTGCCGAATGAAGATGGGGTGGTCCAGCTGGACTCCGCCGTGATGCACGGCCCCACGTGCCGCGCCGGCGGCGTCGCGGCGCTCGAAGGGATCAAGTACCCGTCGAAGGTGGCGCTACAGGTGCTGCGCCGGACAGATCACGTGTTGCTGGTCGGCGAAGGCGCCCAGCGCTTCGCGAAGATGCACGGCTTCCCCATCGAAAACCTCCTCACCGAGGAAGCGCGGCTCGAATGGGTGAAGTGGAAGGAGTCGCTGTCGACGCAGGACGACTATCTGCCGCCCCACAACCCGGAAGACAAAGACATCGGGATGCGGTGGGACTCCTTCAAACAGACGTGGGGGACGATCCACTGCTCGGCCATCGACCTCGCCGGCAACCTCAGCAGCGTGACCACCACGAGCGGGTTATCTTACAAAATCCCGGGCCGCGTGGGGGATTCGCCGATCATCGGCGCCGGCCTCTACTGCGACAATAGCGTCGGCGCCGCCGGATCGACCGGCCGCGGCGAAGCCAACCTCGAAAACCTGGCGAGCTTCCTCATCGTCGAGCGCATGCGCGCCGGCGACAGCCCGCAGGACGCCTGCCTCTACGCCTGTAAACGCATCGCCGACAACACCCGCCTCGCCCGGCTACACGACGCCAACGGCCGGCCGAACTTCAATGTGAACTTCTACGCGGTCAACAAAGCCGGAGTATTCGGCGGCGCGGAGATCCACAAAGGCGGCGGGACGATGGCCGTCGCCGACCGCAGTGGGGCGCGGCAGGTTGAGCTCGCGTATTTGTATTCGTGATGCTTTAGCCAAAAATATACGTCATCCTGGGCCCCGACCCAGGATGACGTTGTGCTTTTTGTAGGCTATACGCCAGTGCGAAACGCGTTTACGCGATCACCGGCACCTTCTTGAGCGCCTGCTCGAAGTCGGCCTTGATGTCGTCGATGTGCTCGATGCCGACCGAGACACGGACAAGATCTTGCGACACGCCGGCCGATTGCTGCTCGTCCGCCGAGAGCTGCTGGTGGGTCGTGGAGGCCGGGTGAATCACCAGAGTTTTCGCATCGCCGACGTTGGCCAGGTGGCTGGCGAGCTGGACGTTATTTACAAACGCCTGGCCGGCTTCCAGCCCACCCTTGACCCCGAATGCGAGCACGGCGCCGAAGCCGTTCGTGAGGTACTTCTTCGCCAGCCCGTGGTATGGATGTTCTTCGAGGCCAGGGTAACTCACCCACGCCACCTCCGGCTGGCTCTTCAGCCAGCGCGCGAGCGCCAGGGCGTTGTCCACGCTGCGCTGGACGCGGAGCGAGAGGGTTTCGAGGCCCTGGAGCAGGAGGAACGAGCCGAACGGGTTCTGGCTCGGCCCGAAGTCCCGCAGTCCCTCGACACGGGCGCGAATGATGAAGGCGATGTTTGCGCCCATCACTCCCGTGGGTCCAAAGACTTCCCAGAAGTTGAGCCCGTGGTACCCCGGCGAGGGGGCGGTAAAGGACGGGAATCGGCCGTTATTCCAGGGGAACGTGCCGGCGTCGACGATCACGCCTCCGATGGTCGTCCCATGGCCGCCGATCCACTTCGTGGCGCTTTCGACGACGATGTGCGCGCCGTAGTCGATGGGCTTGCACAGGAAGCCAGCGGCACCGAAGGTGTTGTCGACCATCAGTGGCACGCCGTGTTTTTCAGCGATCCGGCCGATTTTCTCAAAGTCGGGCAGGTTAAAGCGCGGGTTGCCGATGGTTTCGAGGTAGATGGCCTTCGTGCGGTCGTCGATCAGCCGTTCGATCGACTCGGCCTTGTCGCCGTCTGCGAACTTGACGTTGATCCCGAGGCGGGGGAAGGACACCTTGAACTGGTTGTAGGTGCCGCCATACAGGTAGCTGGCGGACACGATGTTGTCGCCGGCCTCGGCAAGCGTGACAATCGCCAGGAACTGCGCGGCCTGACCGCTCGCCGTGGCGAGCGCCGCCACGCCGCCTTCAAGTGCGGCTATTCGCTCCTCGAACACCGCCGTCGTCGGATTCATGATGCGGGTGTAGATGTTGCCAAAGGCTCGGAGCGCAAACAGGTCGGCGCCGTGTTCGGAGTCGTTAAACGTGAATGATGTGGAGGCGTAGATGGGCACGGCGCGTGCGTTGGTTGCGGGGTCCGGCTTGTGGCCGGCGTGCACTTGCAAGGTATCGAAGTGGAGTTTGCGTGGTTGTCCGTTGGTGCTCATGGCCGCATTGGGTCGAAAGTGATGGTTGGGTGGAGTGATGCTCGCGGAACGACGGCAGGTCGATGGTGGGCTACCGAATACGCCCCGAGATACGCCCGGCTCCCTCCCGGGTGATCGTGGCCGTCGTCGCGACATGCAGCGGGCCTTCCAGGATCAGCTCGCCGCTTAAGACGATAGCCGATCCCGGCGAAAGGTGCAACTTACCGGTCGTTGCAATCCGCAACGAGGCCCCCGGGGTGATGTCCAGGGTGCTACCCGGTCCCACCCGGATCATCCCCGAAACGACGATCTCTCCCTCGATGTGCAACGTACTCCGGTCCCGTATCTCGATGCCGCCGGCGAAATCCAGCGCATTGCTTTCGAGGCCCATCCAGGATTCCTCGCGGATGAGGGCATGCTCTCGGGCGTCGGCGATAAAGTCGAAAACCATGACCTGCTCCGGCCCCGGCGAAAAGCGAATGTCGTCGATCGCGAACCAGCGCATGGGTATGTTCCGCGGTTGCCGGGTGAAGCCGTTGCTGTTAGGGCGCGTCCACGGGGTGAGCTGGCGGCGGGTGCCAGGGCCGAACATGTCGCCGGCGTACACGTCGTTCGTCACCCCCAGGTCCAGGCTGTTATCCGCTGGGATCACATCGAGACGATAGCCATCCGCGAGGGTGACGAGCAGACCGGACGTCCGCAGGAGCCCCATCTCGAAAACCGTCCGACGGCCGGCCTGACGGTAGCGGTCAAACGGACCGATCCGCTGGTGGTTGGTGAGGTAGATCGTGCGCTCGTCGTCGAGATCGACCCGAAAACACGCGTCGCTGGTGTAGAGATCGTCGAGCCGGAGGCCGGTTTGCGAGGTCGTGAGCGGCCGGCACTCGATCCACCCCAATAAATCGCGTTCAAAAGCCGACACCGTCTGATGCCCGCCGCAATCCATTGCTCCGCCCGCGCCGGCCATCAACACATACCCGACGCAGTGTCCCTTCGGCGATCGGTTGCTTGTCGCTGGCACGTCGTTGCGTGTGATCGTGGGGATGTGCACAAAAAAAGGCGCCCAGAGGTCGTGCCCCAGTTCGTGGGCCATGAGGCGGACGTGATAGGGCTGGGGGATGATGTTGCCGGGGGTACGGTGCATGATAAAGGAGCCGGACGTGTTCCAGTCCACCCGCACGCCATCCAGGATGAGTGGTGGGATGGCCATACGCTGCGTGTAGGCGCCGGCGCAGCGCCCATCGAGGCACGAAGCCCCCGTCCAGGTGAACCGCTTGGCGTCCCGCTGCGTGTCGCCCCGGATGACGATGAAGATCTGGTCCACGACGCCGTCTCGGTTGTGGTCGTACCGGCTGAAATCGAACCCGCCCGCATCGATGCGGGTGAGAAGTTCGACGGTGAGATCGCCGTAGCCGCCTTGCGGGCTATGGTACCGCGCCTCGGGATGGGCGGCGACGAGGACGGAGTCGTACGGCTCGCCGAAGATCACGAACCGGCCAAGCGATTGCCGGTGAAAGTACGCCGTGAGGGTGCTGTCGGCATAGGGGGGCTGGGGGGATGTAGTCAGGAGCGTCTGGGCGAAGGTCGGCAGCGCAGAGGAAGACGCCGGCCAGCCGGTAAAGTCGAGGTCGGCATTGCCCGGGTCCGGATCGTCAGCAAACCGGGTGAACACGATCAGCGCCCGCAGGGTGTCGGCGAGGGGCGCTTCCAGCGTGTAGGGGCGACCGGGTTGAGCGCCGGCCGTTCGAGTACAGGGTAAGAGGATCAGGAAGACGATCGCGCCGAGCGCGTGCCGGGAGAAAGGCATTGGATGTGATATTTCGCTGGAAAGGCGTGGATAATATGACGCGCGCGGCCTTAGGTTCTGCGAACCTGCAACCTTCCAACTTGCCACCCTGCAACCATCCCTCCATGCACGAGCAGATCGTTACAGACGCGCGCGCCATCTACCGGGCCGCCGTCCGCGCCGTCCAGGCGGATGCGCTGATGAGCCGGCTCGACTGGCCGGCGCTCATCGGGCACTCGCCGGAGGCCTATGGCCGTGTCGTGGTCGTCGGCATGGGCAAAGCGGCCATGACAATGGCTGCGGTGACGGAGGCGCAGTTCGGCGACCGTATCGCGGAAGGGGTGGTGGTGGTGCCCCACGGGTATGCCGATTCGTTGCCCTATCCCTTCCGTCCCCCGCGTCGCATCGAGACACTCGAAGCCGGCCACCCGGTGCCCGATGAGGCCAGCGTCGATGCCGCACACGCGATCCTCGATCATGCGGAGCGCTGCGGAGAAGGAGACCTACTGCTGGTGCTGATCTCGGGTGGGGGCACGGCGCTCACGACGGCCTTCGCGGGTTCGATTTTACCTGAAGAAGGCCGGCTTGCCGTCCGACTGCTGCTGGGAAGCGGGGCGGACATCACGGCGATGAACACGGTCCGCAAACATCTCTCGATTCTCGGCGGAGGCCGGCTCGCCCGCGCCGCCGCACCAGCGCACGTCCTGGCCCTGGCGATCTCCGACGTCCCGGGCGACGACCTCTCGGTCGTTGCGAGCGGGCCGACCGTGCCTGATGCCTCGACCTTCGCCGACGCCATCGCGGTGCTGGAACGAAACGATCTGTGGGAACACATCGGTCCCTCGGTCCGCAGCCACCTCGAGCGCGGACTGCGGGGGGAAGAGGCTGAAACCGCCGGTCCGGACGAGCCCGCGTTTGAACGAACGCGTACCCATCTGATCGGTCGAAACCAGGATGCGCTGGCCGCCGCCCGGGCTGAGGCCGAGGCGCGGGGGTATAACACGTCCATCGTCGAGGAGCCGGTGGTGGGCGAAGCGCGCGAAGCCGGCGAACGACTCGTCCGCGATCTCGACCGCCTCGCCGACGAGCGTCCGGCGTGTGTGATCTGGGGAGGGGAGACGACGGTGAAGGTCATCGGTCGCGGCCGGGGCGGGCGCAACCAGGAAATGGCGCTCGGGGCCTCGCTGGCGCTGGAAGGACGGAAACAGCCTGCGCTGCTCCTCTGTGCCGGGACGGATGGGGTGGATGGACCCACCGACGCCGCCGGCGCGTGGGTCACATCCTACACCGCCGAGGCAGCCCGCCATCACCGCATGGATCCGGCGGCCTACCTCGATAACAACGACGCCTACTCATTTTTTGAGCGCATGAACGCCCTCATCCAGCCGGGCCCCACCCACACCAACGTGATGGATGTGGCGATTGCGTTGGTGCCGGCGGAGTAATTGATTAGCGCACAAGCGTCATGCGCATCGTCTTGCTAAAAGAGCCGGCCTCGATGCGGTACAGGTACACCCCGCTCGGGAGCGTCGTCGCGTCGAACACGACCTCGTGCGCGCCAGCAGGCTGCGGTCCATCCATCAGGACGGCCACCGAACGGCCCGTCAGGTCAAACACCTCGAGCCGCACCACACTGGCTTCAGGCAGGGCGTAGCGGATGACCGTAGAGGGGTTAAACGGGTTCGGGTAGTTGGCTTCGAGCGAGAAGGCGTCGGGAAGCGCCGGCGCGTCACCGCTCGTGATACGCAACGGCGTAAGTTCATCGACCGCGATGGTGGCGTCGAGCACGGGAAGTCCGGGGGCCAGAGCCTCAAACTGGAGGAAGAGAACCTCGCCGTCGAGCACAGCCGGCAAGCCGGCCGCGGCGATCGTCAGCCGACCGTCCTGATCGTTCTGGACGACATTCCATCCACTGTCCGTCGCACGTACGCCGGTAAACCGCAGGCTCGATCCGTCATAGTGCATATCGAGCGAGATGGACGCAACAGGCGCTCCGCCCACATCGAGCAGGAGGGGGATGGAATACTCGACGCCAGGTCCACGAACCGGCGCTCCGAAGGCGACGGACGCGAGGGCGTTCGAACTACCCGTTTTACCCGCCGCGCAGCCGACTTCAACCGGGAAGCAGTTTCGCATGCCGGAGACAAACTGAAGGACCAGCGACGCGTCGAACGCCGTGATCTCGCTATTGCCCGATGCATCGGCCAGCGGGAGCGCGGCCGTCGGAAGCCCTATCAGGCTGATGGCGTGCTGCAAGATCAGGCTGGCGTCCATGGCCGAAATCGTACCGTCCAGCGAGGCATCACCGATGAGGCCGTCCGGCGGCGGAGCTTCCGTGGATACAAGCGCCACCCAGTCCTTGGTCGTTTCCGACGGCGGCTGACCGATCGACGGGTTGCCCGGGCCGTTCACTGACGTCACCGTCCCGTTCTGCAGGGTGCCGCCGGCGCGCGGATTGTACCACTTCACCGTGTACGAGGCCGATGCGCCGGTCAGGGTGAGGTTGGTCGTGCCTCCCGCCTTCAGATAGACGGCATAGGTCTGGCCGGCCCTGGCGTACACGTACGCATTCGCGTTCGAGGCGAGGCCGTCGTTGGACACCATCTCCGTGTAGGGTAGGTACGTCTGGAAAAAGGTGAGGGCATGGCGGGTGAAATTCCACACGTTGTCGCGGGTTTTCCAGGTTTCCGCGTTCAGATCGTTGTTGTCGTGTTCGAAGCCGAAGTACCACTCGACCCCGCCGCCGCCCGCCATGAGATTGCCCCAGAGCACTTCGGCGCGGATGAAATCGTGGTTATTGCCGGCGCCATCCGGCGTCGCGCCATCCTGCCACGGGCCGGACTCGTCCATCGTGACGTACCATGGCCGGCCGGCGTTCACGGAGTTATTCACCCATTCGAGGGTGACCTCATGGGTATTCTCCGCTTTGCCGGCTTGTAGCGAGGCGCCGTCCACATTGAGGTCGCCCAGCAGCGGGCCATACACGTCGTCGTATTCGCCGGGGAAGGTGTGGATGACGACGGGGTGATCGTAAGGGTCCAGCGCCGCGAAATACGCGGCGAACTCCTTGCGCTGAGCGGTCGTGTTGTCGTTGTTCTCCTCGCCCAGATTCCAGGTGACGGCGTGATGGTAGCCGAAGCGGGCGACGAGTTCGCGGAAATAGAGCTTGCGGTGCCGGCCGAGCGCGCCGCCATTGAGCAACAGCTCGTTTTCCGTTTCCTGGGTCACCACGTGGAGCATGATGCCCTTTTTGTCCATGTGCTGGAAGACAATATCCCACTGGGCGAGTTTCGACACGTCGTACCGGTCGCGTGTGCCGGGAGCCGTCCATGGCCACACATCGTCGCCATCTCCTTCCACGTTCATCGTGAGGAAATAGACCGAGTTCATCCCCTTGCTCGCGAGGTAGTTCACGGCTCCGATGAGGCCCTTGCCCTTACCGCTTTTCCAGGTCGGGTCGCCGGTCTGCCAATCAACGATGTGGTCGGTATAGGACTTGATGAAGTTGGTGCCGGCGTTGTTAAACGTCTGGTCGAAGTCCTCGTAGGCAAGCAGATTTTCCGGGCTGTCGGCGCCGCCCTTGATGAAATATTCGCCGTTATCATATTGCAGGTAACGCTCTCCCACGAAGCGGAGCTTACCCTTCCCGCGGTGGTCCGCCCCCGTTTTGTCCGTTTCACCTATCGTGAACGACCCAAAGATGTCGTCGTACGCGGCGACGGCCGTGCCGGCGGTGGGGGAGGTGTCGATGGCTACATCCGTCCCTGAACGGAAGGCGGTGCGGAAGGTCCAGGTGCCGGTTCTAGGAGGAATGAAATGGGCGCGCCACTTATTTCCACTCGTCGCGCCAGACTCAGCGGCGTTGCCGTCTGCCGCGAAGTAGCCGGGCACGGTGATGCTGAGTTCGGCCTGAGAGAAAACAACCTCGAACCGGTAGTCCATAAACGGGTTGGGCGTGCCACCCTCGGCGGCCGTGGGCCCGTCTAACGTGATGGTGATCGGGTGGTATCGCTTTAATTCTCCTGTTACCACGGCAGCCATCTGGCCGGCCGTGGTAACCGGCTCCCTTGCATGGGCTGCGTGATTGAAAGAGGGTGGCAGCGCTGCGTAGAAGAGAGCGAGACCCAGGAAAGCGGCAAAAAAACGCGGTCTATCTATTCTCATGAACAAGATGGGATGTCCTTGGCGTAGGGGGGACAAACACTAGCCGTCATGGCTGCGTGTCGGAGATCAGAGGCTGGCGTCGAGTGGGCTTATCCAGAACGGCGACCTCACATCCTGGTTCTGGCCTCCAAAGATGAAATCCTTCTCATAACATCTTCGCAAGTATTGTGCCAGTGCTCCAGCAAGGTGTTAAGAGCGGCCGGAGACGCGCGCAGGCAGGCGCGCGTTGTACAACCTCTGAAGTGAAACGATTAATGCCAAACGCCCCGGCACATTGCATTATTGTCGCTTGTTGTAGTACCATATAGGGGCTTAAGACGCAAAATATCAACTACTTAAGTAATGAAATTGTTTCCCGTCGCCCGCTACCTGTCACCGAAGCCCGATCCATGTGAACAGTCTCAAAGACGAACAGAGTCCCTATCTCCGTCAGCATAAAGACA
This sequence comes from Rhodothermales bacterium, assembly GCA_034439735.1. Taxonomy (NCBI): domain Bacteria; kingdom Pseudomonadati; phylum Rhodothermota; class Rhodothermia; order Rhodothermales; species Rhodothermales bacterium. Next base: position 12,189 of record JAWXAX010000024.1, read on the forward strand.
ACCCGGTCCACTGGCGCCCGTGGGGGGAGGAGGCGTTCCGGATGGCGGTGGCGATGGACCGGCCGATCTTCCTCTCGATCGGGTATTCCACCTGCCATTGGTGCCACGTGATGGGGCATGAGTCGTTCGAGGATGAGGGCGTAGCAGACTTATTAAACGCTGGATTTGTGTCGATAAAGGTCGATCGCGAGGAGCGGCCGGATGTCGATGGCGTCTACATGGCGCTCTGTCAGCTCCTCACCGGCCGTGGCGGCTGGCCGCTGACGGTGATTATGACGCCGGATAAAAAGCCGTTTTTTGTGGGTACCTACATCCCCAAACTCAGTCGATTTGGCCACTCGGGCATGATGGATCTCCTCCCACAGACCACCGAGCTGTGGGCATTTCGTCGCGAGGAGGTGCTTGCGGCGGCAGAAAACCACCATCTCTTGCTGCGTAAACAGACGCTTCAGGGCGAAGCCGGCGAACCGCTCGCGCTCGACAGCATCGACATCGCCTACGACGAACTCCGCATCCGATACGACAACCGCTACGGGGGATTCGGTGGCGCCCCCAAATTTCCCACTCCGCACCGCATCCTGTTCATGCTGCGATTCTGGCAGGCGTCGAAGGACCCACTCGCCCTCCAGATGGCCGGCCTGACGCTCATGCGCATGCGCCTCGGCGGGGTGTTCGACCAGGTCGGGCTCGGCTTCCACCGGTATGCCACCGACCGTGAATGGAAACTGCCGCATTTTGAGAAAATGCTGTACGATCAGGCGCTGATCGCCCTCGCCTGTACCGAAATGTATCAGGCCGGCCGCGAACGCCGCTACGCAGCCATCGCCGAGGAGGTCTTGGTGTATGTCCTGCGCGACCTCCTGGCGCCGGAAGGGGCGTTCTTTTCGGCGGAGGACGCGGACAGCGAGGGCGTCGAGGGCAAATTCTATGTCTGGACCACGCGCGAAGTCCGCGAGGTCCTTGGGGGGACGCTCGCCTCAGCCTTTATCGAAGCGTATGGGCTGGAGGATGAGGGTAATTTCCTTGATGAGGCGACCCGCGAAAAAACGGGCGAGAATATCCCTCTCCTCCGCCACCGCATCGAGGACATGGCGCTGAATCAGGGCATCTCCCCGGATGTGTTGGAAGATATGCTGCAAGAGGCGCGCGACCGCCTTTTTGCCCGACGAAGCGAGCGCGTTCGTCCGGGGCTCGACGACAAAATCCTGACCGACTGGAACGGGCTGATGATCGTCGCGCTCGCCCGCGCCGGCGCCGCGATGGACGCGCCGGCGTATACCGACGCGGCGCGGCGCGCGGCCGACTTCCTCCTTGGCGCCCTCCGCCGGCCAGATGGCCGCCTCCTCCACCGCTACCGCGCCGGCCACGCAGGCATCGACGCCAACCTGGACGACTATGCGTTCCTGATCTGGGGCCTGCTCGAACTCTACGAGGCCTGCTTCGATATCCGGTACCTGGAGGAATCCGTCGCCCTTGCGGATACCATGCTTGCCGACTTCTGGGATGCCGAACGTGGAGGCTGTTACTTCACGCCGGCTTTCGGCGAACCGCTGCTCATCCGCCAGAAAGAGGCGATCGATGGCGCCACTCCGTCGGGTAACTCGGTGGCCATGCTCGTGCTCTTAAGACTCGCCCGGATGACCGGCCGCACGGACTTCGAGGAGAAGGCGGACGGCATCGCACGGTGGTTCTCGAGGACGGTGTACGCCTCGCCCTCCAGCTTTACCGCCATGCTGTGCGCGGTCGATTTTGCCATCGGCCCCGCTTTCGAAATCGTCCTCGCCGGCGATCCCGAGGCCGCTGACACCCGCGCGCTGATCCGCGCCGTCCACGAACGCTACGTCCCCAATAAAGTGGTGCTATTGCGGCCGCCAGGAGAAGCCGGAGAGCGCCTCGCCCGGCTTGCGCCTTTTACCCGCGCCATGACGGCACCGAATGGCCACGCCGCGGTATACGTGTGCGAACAATTTACCTGCCGCCAACCGGTCACGAGGCCTGAAGACCTGGCGGCTCTGCTGGGTGAAGTTTAAGGTTCGAGGTTCAAGGTATAAGGTCCTTGAGTCTCCTCTTCACACCTTGAACATTGAACCCAAAACCTTGAACTCTTTCTTCCATGCGCGACGTATTCATCGCTTCCGCCGTCCGGACGCCCATCGGGCGGTTCGGGGGCACGCTCAAGGATTTCACGGCGGCTGATCTGGGCGCCCATGCGATGAAAGCGGCGCTCGCCCGCGCCGGTGTGAACGGGAGCGACCTCGACTTCTACATCATGGGCAACGTCCTCCGCGGAGGACAGGGGCAGCTGATCCCGCGCCAGGCGGCGTTTAAAGCCGGCATCCCGGACAACGTCGACGGCATGGCCATCGACATGGTTTGTTCCTCGGGCATGATGAGTGTGATGCAGGCCGCCACCATGATCCGGGCCGGCGAGGCGGAGGTCGTCCTGGCCGGCGGGATGGAGTCGATGTCGACCACGGGCTTCTACCTCTCCGCCCGCGCCCGCTGGGGCTATAAGTTTTTGATGGGTCAGCCTGAGGGGCTGACGGATCTGGTGTTGTACGATGGGTTGACCGACCCGATGTCCGGCGAGGCGATGGGGGACCAGTCCGAGCGCCTCGCGGCCGAAGAAGGGGTCACGCGGGAGATGGTGGATGAAGTGGCGTTTTTATCCAACCAGCGCGCCGCGGAAGCCACGCAAAAAGGCTATTTTTCGGCGGAAATCGCCCCGATCGAATACCGCGAGCGTAAGGAGGTGCGGGTGATGGATCGCGACGAGGGGATCCGCCCGGAGACGACGATGGCGTCGCTGGGGGGGCTAAAGCCGGCGTTCGGAAAGGACGGCGTGCTCACGGCCGGCAACAGCAGCCAGCTCAGCGATGGCGCCGCGGCGCTTGTCCTGGCCGGCGGCGATGCCGTGAAACGTCTCGGTTTGAAACCCCTCGCGCGGATCGCACGGGGCGCGTGGTCGGCCGGCCCGTCGTGGCGGTTCATCGAAGCCCCTGTCGCGGCGGTGGAGCGTGTCCAGAAACAGCTCGGCTGGTCGGTCTCGGATATCGATCTCTTCGAGAATAACGAGGCGTTTGCGCTCAGCAGCGTGCTGTTTCGGAAGAAACTGGGCGTCCCGTACGAAAAACTGAACGTCCATGGCGGCGGGATCGCGCTGGGCCACCCCATCGGCTGCTCCGGTGCGCGGATCCTGGTGACGCTCCTTCACGCACTCGTCCAGCAGAACAAAAAACGCGGCCTGGCTTCGCTCTGTCACGGGACGGGCGGCGGGACGGCCGTGGCGGTCGAGCGCGTGTAACGAATGCGGCATGCTTTTGATGGGGGGTCTCGGGGGGTACGCGTGTAGCTGACCCGAACCAACCTCCCATCTCGCATGACCTTTCTTTCCAAACGGTTGCTCGTTGTCTCGTTAAACGTTGCTTTTTTTGCTTGCCTGGTGTTGGCAAACCCAGTCCGGGCTCAGTCCAGCACCCTCGCGGCCCGGATCTGCGTCCGCGACGCCGCCGGCAACGCGGCCCTTTCGGGCGCCACAGTCACTGCTCGGAATGAGACCGCGACCCCCGCTTCTGGCGCGACCGGCGCCGACGGCTGCGTCGCGCTGGACGTCCCACTGGCCACCAGCACCGCCATCGACGACCCCATTCCGGGCGGCGCCTTTTCGGTCGGTGCGCCGTTCCCGCAGCCCGTGCGCGCAGCCACTACGATTCCGTTTTTGATTCCGGAGTCGCGATACGTGGCGTTTTCGATCTACGATCTCCTGGGCCGGCGGGTCGGTGCTGAACTCGGCCAGACGCTGTCGCCCGGCGCGTACGGCGCGCAGGTGGAGATGGGTGGCCTGCGTCCGGGGCTGTATCTCTACCGTATCCTGGCCGGCGACCAGATGTCCGCCGGGCGGCTCGTGAAGCTGGGAGAGGCGAGAGGCACTGGCGAGGCGACGGCTCGTTTTGAAGCCGGTTCGGTTGATCTGAACGTCCGTTCAGCCTCGGCTTTTGCGGCGGCGACGCTACAGATCGAGGTGGAACGCGCCGGCTATCAGCCGCAGTCGCTCGAGCGGCTGGTTGAGGAAGGGGAAGATGTGACGGTGATGCTGGCCAGCGACGCCGGCTCGACGAACGAGATGATTCCCCTTGATATGATGGGGCCTAACGACACGTATTACGGCCTCAAGGGGGGATTGGTGGATAACGGCGTCCCGACCGTCGAAGCGGCGAACGACAAGATCATCATCATCGCGATCTCGATGAGCAATGGCTTTCAGGAGTTTTCTCGGTTCACCGAGCTCTATGAAGGCCATCCAGACGTGTCGGATCAGATCGTGCTCATCAACTGTGCCGTGGGCGGCAGCGCGCTCGAAAGCTGGTTGTCGGAGCAGACGTTGTGGGAGCGCTGTAAGGACGATATCACCCAGAACTACTCGCTCGACCAGGTAAAAGTGGTCTGGGCCAAGGACGCCAACCAGGACACGGCTGACGGCATCACGCTGCCGGAAGCGAACGCCGATTATTACGACCTGATCAATAACATCGGGGCGTTGTCCCAGAAGATCGGGGAGGAGTTTCCATCCGTCCAGGCCATTTTTCATTCGAGCCGGATTTACGGCGGGTATGTGGAGGATCGGAAACAGGCGGCGCGGGGCGAGCCGATCTCGTACGAAGGGGGCTTTGCGATCAACGCCGTGATCGAAAAATGGCAGGCCGGCCAGCTACCAGGCGCCCCATGGATCGGCTGGGGCCCGTATATCTGGGCGAACGGGACGATGATGGCCAACGCGAGCGGCATCCTCTGGTCCACCGCCGACTACCAGGGTACCAACGGCGATAACCAGCATCCGTCCGAAGCCGGCGCGAAAAAGGTAGCCGACGCGTTGCACGCCTTTTTTATGCAATTCGATTGGTATCGGCGATAATATCGCCCGGAATTGGCGTTATGCTCATTATTTGGCGCCATGCATACGCATACGTAGGCCGGGTTAGGAGCCCTCCCGGGCTCCGTAACCCGGCGCCCACATCCGACCGCCGGCCACCCGGCGCCCACATCCGACCGCCGGCCACCCGGCGCCCACATCCGAACGCCGACCACCCGGCGACCCCATCCGAACGCCGACCACCCGGATTGCGGTGGGAACAGGCGACATTGCGCCAAGGCCACAAAAAAGCCCGGATTCGTGTGAATCCGGGCTTTTTTGCTCGATGAGTAGGACCCGTGTTACGGCGTTCTGGGCTGGCGCCCGAACGCCTAACCCGGGCTACGGGGTTTGCTCGGGTGAGGCTTTGCGATACCCTTCATCAATTGCCGGCTGGCGGGAGCAACACGGCATCGATGATATGGATGACGCCGTTGGAGGCCTCGATGTCCGTCGTCGTTACCTCGGCGTCGTTGATGAACACCGCGCCGTCGACCACGCTGATCGCCACCGTGGCGCCGTTGACCGTCGTCGCGGAGGTGAGGGTGACCACCTGGGCGGCCGTCACTTCACCCGACACCACGTGGTAGGTGAGGATGCCGGCGAGTGTGGCCTGGTTGGCCGGATCGAGCAGGGTGTCCAGCGTGCCGGCGGGGAGGGCGGCGAAGGCAGCTTCCGTCGGAGCAAACACCGTAAACGGACCGGCGCCCTGGAGGGTCTCGGTCAGGTCGGCGGCTTCGATGGCGGCCACCAGCGTCGTAAAGCCACTTGCCGTGGCGACGCCGACGATGTCCTGGAGTTCTTCTTCGTCGTCGTTGGAGTCGCAGCCGGCGCCTGTGAAGAGGACGGCGACCATGACGAGGGGCAGGAAGAGACGCTTAAAAGGAAGCGATGTATACATGATAGTCTGAATGCCATGTGATGGGAAAAACACGGATGCGCCGTCGTCGGACGATTGACCGCTGGCGGCGCATATTGTCCCCCCCATTACACAGCCCCCCGCTTCAGTACCTATTCGAAATCGAGAACACGCGAAACGTTCACGCAATGACCGTTATGAGTCCGACTCGCCGGGCTACCGCATACCACCGTTAAACGTTCAACGCCCAAACGTTCAACGTTTCAACGTTTTTCAAGCCGCCACACAGCGGATCGCCCCCGAAGCCACCGAGGCTCTAAGCCAGTTTTTGCCGTCGTTGAGGTGCCCGTCGATGCGTTCCGCTTCGCGTTCGCCGGCAAAGGAAAAAGCGTCGTCGAAAAACAGCGTACGGCCTTCGAGCAGCACGCGGGCTGCGGCTTTACGCGCGAGGTGGACGGCCAGTTCACCGCCGCTAACCTCCAGCTGGGTGTCCTCGATTGTGGCAAGGTGGAGGGTACAGGCACAGGCGGTGGAATGGACTTCCAGGGGCCCTTTGATCCCGCGTACGTCGGCGGAGCCACTATGGAAGATGAGATCGGTGACGCCTTCGAGGTCCGAAAGGGTCGTCTCCGTCCCCGATGCCGTGATGGCGATCTTGGGCGCCGTGAGTCGGCGTGCCGTGAGCCGGCCCCCGGAGGTGGCGATCGTCAGTTTTGAGCCCTCGAACCCGTCGATGTCGAGCATGCTGCCGTAGCCGAAGACCTCCAGTTTTCCCTGGAGCCGGCTGGCCGTGAGCGAACCGCCGGCGACTTGCAGCGCGAGCTGACCTTTCAGGTTGTCCATCACAAGATCACATCCCGCCGCCTGGATGTCGATGTTGAAGCTGCGCGGGACCGAGATCTCGAGCCGCATCCGGGCCACCTCGCTGGTATTCCAGCCGAAGAACCCATCCTGGTAAATGGACTTCGACTCGACGCGGACGGTCTGCTTGTCTACCGCGCGCACGCGGAGCATCACTTGATCCGCAAAACTCAGCGCCTCATTTTCGGTGGGGGAGGAGACGAATACATCGATCTGAACGCGATTCGCATCCGACGAAACGAGGTGGATGTCGGCGCCTGGAACGCTGATAAAGAGGCGACCGGAGGACGCCACATCGAAGACTTTGTGTAAAGCCTGCGACTCGCTCTTCGTAGTGGGTGTGCTTCTCGACATGCCGCAAATTAGGGGCTGGAGAGCACGCCATGCAATACGCGCCGGCCCTTGAGGGGCCTCTTTATCCATATTTACGTTAATTTTCTCGCAGCACGATTTCCCCGCTCGTCGCGGAGGCCTCAAACCGGCTGCCGCCGCCGTTCAGGGCTCCGTCCGCTTCGTCTTTTTTGAGGATGCCATCGAAGGAAAAACCGGAGTCGATACGGATTGACTCGCCCCGCAGCAAGAGGGTGGCGCGGAGGTCGCGAGGCGCGGTAATCGCGATGTCTCCGTCGCTGGTTCTCAGGTTTACGGAGCCTGCCTCGACGAATTCGACCGTAAGATCACCGCTGGAGGTGCGGGCTTCGATATCCCCATGAACCGCCTGCAAGACGATGCTCCCGTCCGACGTCGTCACTCGGGCCGAGCCAGTGAGGGCTTCGCGCACGACGATGTCTCCATCGGAAGTGCGGAGCGAGGCCTCGTCGCCCGAAAGGCGGTCGACCTGGATGTCGCCGTCCGATGTGCTGAGCGTGACTGAACCATCGGCATCGGCCAGCACGATATCGCCGTCGGAGGTGCGGATGTTCACTGTAGCGCCCACGGCGCGCTCGATCGCGATGTCGCCGTCGGACGTCACGACGCTGACTTCAGGGGCATCGAGGGACCGCGCCGCGATGTCGCCGTCGGAGGTGCGGATGGCGACCGACAGGCCTTCCAAAGCGCCGGCGACGATGTCGCCGTCCGAGGTTGTCAGTTGGATCTCGCCGCGGAGGTCATCGGCGGCAATATCGCCGTCGGAGGTGCGGATGGTGGCCGTCAGGTCAAGCGGGGTGTGTACGATGACCGTAATCTGCGCGCCGCCGTTGGTGTTCCACCCGCCACGCCACTTGATATTCTCAGCGGTCTTCACGAACACGGTACCGTTTTCCTCGAAGACTTCGAACGCCTGCGTTTCGAAGTACTTCCGGGCTCGCTCCATGTCGGTGCCTTTCAAATACACCTCCACGTGGATCTCGCCGGTTTCGTTGTTCTTCATCACGACGTCCGCATCACCTACTGAAACAGAGAGGCCGGCCGGGTCGCCGGCGGGGAATCGCTCATCGATCATCAACTCCTCCTCGCCCGATCCCTCATGCATTACATGGACTTTCACGGTTGCGCGCTGCGTGTCGAAGGCGTGGCGCACCGCCACGAGGCGTTCTGCGCCGGCATCGGAAAATTCGCCTCTCACCACATTCACGAGCACCATCAGCGCCAGCGCACCGAGAATCGCCAGCATGATACGTTTGTAAGCCGGCATCTGATCGTTTGGAGATTCGTCGGTTCTGGAGTGATCGTTCATGGCGGACGCTCGCGCGGGTTGGTTGGCCTGGGTCTCGTCGATCAAGCCGTTCATGGTAGGCTCGAAACGACACTCAAGGGCCATACGGCAGTGGGCGTTCCGAGGTTACAACTCCCTGAAACGAAGGGGACCTTCTCCGGCATCCGGCGTTTACGTAGCCGCCATTTTAGCGGCCTGGCCGTAGGCGTTGTCAGGTTCTACGTCAGGTTCTACCCTCTCAGGATTTCTCCTTCCCGTATGTCGGCCCAGCTCACTTCCGAACAGATCCGCGAAGCGTTTCTAACCTTCTTCGCCCGGCACGGGCACACCATCGTCCCGAGTGATTCGATCGTGCCCAAAAACGATGCGACGTTGTTATTCACCAACGCCGGCATGAACCAGTTTAAGGATGTCTTCCTGGGAACGGGAGACCGACCCTACCGACGTGCCGTGGATACCCAGAAGGTGCTGCGTGTCTCGGGCAAACACAACGATCTCGAAGAAGTGGGGCACGACACGTACCATCACACGTTTTTCGAGATGCTGGGTAACTGGAGTTTTGGCGATTACTTCAAGACGGAGGCGGTAGGCTGGGCCTGGCAGCTGTTGGTGAAGGAATGGGGCCTCGCCCCGGATCGCCTCTATGCCACCGTCCACGGTGGGGACGCCCGGTTGGGCCTGGACCCGGACGAAGAAGCTGCCGAGGTGTGGCGAAAGAAAACAGGCATCGATCCGGATCACATCCTCTTCTGCGGGTCCAAAGACAATTTCTGGATGATGGGCGACACGGGCCCTTGTGGACCGTGTTCAGAGATCCACATCGACCTCCGGTCCGACGAGGAGCGCGCCCTCGTCCCGGGCAAGACGCTCGTCAATTCGGACGATCCGCGGGTGATGGAGATCTGGAATCTCGTGTTCATCCAGTACAATGCGCAGTCCGATGGCACGTTACAGCCGCTGCCGGCCAAACACGTCGACACCGGCATGGGCTTCGAACGCGTGGTCGCGGTGCTCCAGGGGAAACAGAGCACGTACGATACCGACCTGTTCGCGCCGCTGCTGGCCCGCGTCGCCGAGCTGAGTCCGCTCACTGCCATACAGGGGTACGACGTCATCGCCGGCGTGGACGACGCCACCCGCGAGCGGTACCGGATCGCGATGCGCGTGATCGTGGACCATATCCGCACCTGCGCCATCGCCGTGGCGGACGGGGTGTCGCCGGGCAATGCCGGCCGTGGGTACGTCATCCGCCGTATCCTGCGTCGCGCCGTGCGGTATGGCTACCAGACCCTCGCGCTCCGCGAGCCGTTCCTGTGGCGGCTGGTTCCGGCGCTTATCCAGAAGATGGGGGCGGCTTTTCCCGAACTGGGCGACCAGCAGGATTACATCGAGCGCGTCATACGCGCCGAGGAGGAGAGTTTCTTGGAAACCCTGGGCACCGGCATCGCCTTCTTCGACCGGATCATGCCTTATATCAAGGACATCGCGCACGCCGGCTCCGCCGAGGCGTCCACGAGCCGGCTGCTATCGGATAACGCCACAATGGACCTGCTCGCCAAGGGTTACGATCGCAACGACCGCGCGGCGATGGTCGCACCGTTTGTCGAGGTCGCCCGGAAAGGCCAGCTGCCCGGCGAAATCGCCTTCCTGCTCCACGATACGTTCGGATTTCCGATCGACCTCACCGAGTTGATGCTCCGAGAAGAGGGCCTGGGGGTCGATATGCCGAGGTACCAGGAGTTGATGCAGGTGCAAAAAGACCGTGCGCGGGCCGCCACGACGTTTAAGGTAGATCAGAGCAAGGCCGACGTGTGGCAGGCGGTCGAAGACGTTACCGAGGAGCGCTTCATCGGCTACGATACCCTCGATGAGCCGGCCGCCCGCGTCGTCGCCTACCGTACGGTGCATGGCGGCGAGGCGGTCCAGCATCAGATCGTGCTGGACAAGACGCCTTTTTACGCCGAAAGCGGCGGCCAAATTGGCGATACCGGGACGCTGGCGATCGACGGGGTATCGGTCCAAGTGCTGGATACACAGAAGATGGCCGGCCGGATCGTGCATGTCGTCGACCACGTGCCCGCAAGTTTCGACGGTGTCGTCCGCGCTCGCGTGGACGCGAGCCGGCGCGAGGAGATCAAGAAGCACCACAGCGCGACCCACGTGCTCCACGCTGCGCTGCGCGAGGAACTCGGCGGCCACGTCGCCCAGAAGGGGTCGCTGGTGGCGCCCGACCGGCTGCGGTTCGACTTCAGCCACTTCGAGCGGGTGACGCCGGAACAGCTGCGCCGGGTCGAGCAACGGGTCAACGAGATGATCCAGCGTAACATCCCCCGCACGGAAGAGCGCCGCGTGCCCGTGAGCGAGGCGATGGCCCGGGGGGCGATGGCGCTTTTTGGGGAGAAATACGGCGATTTTGTGCGCGTAATCACCTTTGATCCCGCGTATTCGATAGAGCTTTGCGGCGGGACCCATGTCGACGCCACGGGCGAACTCGGGTATTTCCGGGTGGTGAGCGAGGGATCGGTCGCCGCCGGCGTGCGGCGCATCGAGGCGGTGGTCGGGAAGGCCGCGCTCGACTACGTGGGTGCCCGCCTGGCGGAGCTTGAGCGGGTGCGCGAGCTCTTCAAAGTGCCGGGCGAAGGGGTGGATGAAGCCGTTGCGACGCTAATCGCCGACCAGAAGCGGCTGGAAAAAGCGCTCGAAGCCGCGACCCAGCAGCAGCTCGCCGGTCGGCTCGACGCCTTCATCGGCGCGGCGCGGCAGGTAGGGGCGGCTCGCCTCGTGACGGGTCGGATCGACCCGGTCGACATGGACGCGCTGCGCACCCTCGGGCAAACCCTGAGGGACCGCCTGGGCGCCGGCAGCGTGGCCGTCCTGGGCGGCGTGGACCCTGCTGGTGACAAAGCGTACCTCGTCGCCACGGTGTCCGACGATCTCCTGGCGTCCTCGAAAGTGAAGGCGGGCGCGCTGGTCGGCGCGCTCGCCCAGAAGGTGGGCGGCGGGGGCGGCGGGAAGCCGGCGCTGGCCACGGCTGGCGGGCGGCATCCCGAGAAACTCGACCAGACCCTGCAGGAGGCGGCAGAGGTGCTGGCCGGTATGTTTTGAGTCGGTTGCGCGAGGATTCGGAAAAGTCGTGAAGCCCCGGGAATGCGTGAAACGTATGCCGGCAGCCGGCGTTTGAGACGCCCTATCCGGTTCAGCCGGGCATCACGGAGGGGTGCCAGAGCGGTTGAATGGGACGGTCTCGAAAACCGTTGAGCCCGTAAGGGCTCCGAGGGTTCGAATCCCTCCCCCTCCGCCTAAAGGTCTTTCTCAGCTTGAGGAAGGCCTTTTTTGTTGATGGGCTCTCGGTTTCGGTTGGCTCCTCCCCATCCCGTCATCGCTTCGCGCCGACGGGATTTGCCCCTCCTCGATTCGAGGAGGGGCCTGCTCTGCACGTCATCCTTTGCACGTCATGCTCTGCACGTCATGCTATGAACGTCATCGGCTGAACGTCATGCTCTGCACGTCATCCTCTGCACGTCATCCTCTGCACGTCATGCTCTGCACGTCATCCTCTGAACGTCATGCTCTGCACGTCATCCTCTGAACGTCATCCTCTGCACGTCATCGGCTTGCTGCTTCCATCGTCTCAAACATGTCCTTGAGGATGAGCGATGAATTGAAGTTCTCCCAGATGGCGATCTGAATTCCAGAGCCGGCACCCTCCACCCAGGCCTCGCCAGTCAAGCGCGGGGCATCGATCACGACCCGTTCCGCCCAGGTCGGGTTCTTGAGGAGGGACAGCGCGGCCATGTCGTAGAGGGCGCGGTAGTCCTCGCCCATGTGCTCGAAGAGGCTCACCGCGTAGTCGCCAAACGTGTGGAATTCGCCGCCGTGCCGGCCTGTGATGGGCGAGGCGATGCGTGGTCCCAGGCCTGGCATCCGTTCCCGCACCTCATCCATGCCCAGTTTCACCGCGCCCGTACCCGAATAATAGCCGAAGCGCACCACGGCCATCTCAAACGGCACCCCCGACAGGATCACCGGATTCACCGAGGTGGTATCGTTTTCCAGGTTGTATTCCCCCGGCATCGGCCAGTGCGATCCAAGCCAGAAAACGCGCACCTTCGATGCGATCGATGGGTCCTTTGCGAGCGCCAGGGCGATGTTCGTGAGTTTGCCGATCGGGGCGAGCACAAGCGGACGCGGGTCGTCGGCGTGCGCCTGCGCGATGATGAAATCGACCGCCTCGTGCCCATCGAAATCGGGCGTGGCGAGGGTCGGGGCAATCTCCGTGTAGGATGCAGATGCCCCTTTGTAGAGCGGCACATCGGTGCGCCCCGAGAGCGCGATGATGCGGGCGGCTTCGTCGTATTGGGACTGGATGTTGCCCCCGCCGGCCGTGCGATTTACCGTAATGCCCTCGAGGTCGAACACCGATGTGTTGTGGAGGACATACGTGAGCGCGAACTGGTCGTCCAACTCGTTGTTGGCGTCGGAATCGACGAGGAGGCGGATGCGTTCGGGCGCCGCCGGCGGCGCGGGATCGGGGGCCGGCGTATCGGGGGCGACGCATCCGGAATAAACGAGGACCGAGCACACAGCGAGAATGAGGAAGGGGTGGGATGGGATGCGATGAAGGGGTGGGACGACGGGCCGGCCTGACATGTTGGTTCTCTCGCTTATTTTCAGCAACTTCCCCTGTAGATAATTCGGCTGAACCCACTAGTGCAATATGACCTCAAGGATTGTTCGTCTTCGAACCGCTCGCTGCATGGCGGCAGTGCTCCTCCTGTCCGCCGGCTGCCAGCAGGCCGATACGCCTGCGACGCCGGAAAAACCGCGTGTGGCGCTGATCATGAAATCGCTCGCCAACGAGTTTTTTGTGTCCATGGCCGATGGTGCGCGCACCCACCAGGCGGCCCATGCGGATGCCTACGAATTGATCATCAACGGCATCAAAAACGAAAGCGACTTGAGCCAGCAGGTGGCGATGGTTGAAAACATGGTAGCTATAGGCGTGGACGCGATCGTGATCGCGCCGGCGGACTCCCGGGCACTGGTGCCCGTTCTCAAGCGGGCCGCCGATGCGGGCATCGTCGTCATCAATATCGACAACCGGCTGGACGAGGCCGTGTTGGCCTCTTCCGGTGCGTCCATCCCCTTTGTCGGGCCGGATAACCGCAAGGGCGCCGAAAAGGTGGGCACGTACCTGGCGTCTCATCTGCAGGCCGGCGACGAAGTGGCGATCATCGGGGGGATTCCGACGGCATTTAACGCCCAGCAGCGCGAGCAGGGTTTTCGGGACGCGATGGCGTCCGCCGGTCTCGAGATTGTGAGCGTCCAGAGCGGCAGTTGGGAGCAGGCGTCGGCTAATACCGTGGCGGCCGCCCTTCTTGGGGAATATCCGAACCTGAAGGCGCTCCTTTGCAGCAACGACAACATGGCGCTTGGCGCCGTTGCCGCCGTACAGCAGGCCGGCCTGGCAGAACAGGTGCGTATCGTCGGGTTCGATAACATCGAGGCCGTCAGGCAACTGATAGAGGAGGGGCGCATGCTGGCGACGGCCGATCAATACGGGACTCGGCTTGCGGTTTTTGGCATCGAAACAGCCCTCCGCCGCCTCCAGGGCGATGTGGTCGATGGAGTCCAGGAAACACCCGTCGACCTGATCACGGCCGCGCCCGGTCAGTAAGCGACTCGCATGCGATACCGTCCGCTCCGCCCATGAAAACGGCCAGTTATGTCAACCTCATGGGCGTGTTGGTCCTGATCACGGTTGTGTTCGGATGGACGACGGAGCACTTTTTCACTGTGCGGACCTTTCAAACGATCGCCAATCAGCTCCCGGCCCTGATCGTCGTGGCGGTGGGGATGACCTTTGTGCTGGGGATCGCGGGCATCGATCTATCCGTCGGGTCTGTGCTTGCCCTCGGAAGTAGCGTGTTGGGTGTGTTGCTGGTGGATGCCGGGGCGCCGCTGTGGGTGGGTATGGCCGCTTCACTCGGGGTGGGTTTGCTGTGTGGATTGGCATCGGGCTACGTAGCCGTGCGCTGGTCGATTCCGTCGTTTATCGTCACCCTGGGCATGCTAGAGATCGCCCGTGGCGCCGCCTATCTGGTGACGGGATCCCAGACGAAATACATCGGAGCGGCGGTTTCGGGACTGGGCGAGCCGTTGCCGTTTATCGGGCTGAGTGCGGCGTTTCTGGTGGCGCTGCTGGTGGCGGCCGGCGGGCATGTGGCGCTCACCCGCACCGTGTTCGGGCGGTACGTGCTGGCCGTCGGGGGTAATCTGGAAGCGACCCGGCTGGCCGGCGTGGATATACGAAAAGTGCAGATCGCCGTCTTTGCGCTCGCCGGTTTGCTCAGCGGGTTGGGCGGGGTGTTTCAGACGGCCTATCTCGGGTCGGCCGATCCCAACGCCGGCACGGGGATGGAGCTGGCCGCCATCGCCGCCGTCGTGATCGGAGGGACCAGTTTGATGGGCGGGCGCGCATCGGTAATCAACAGTTTCCTGGGCGTGCTCATCATCGCCTTTCTACAGAGCGGGCTGGCACAGGTGGGCGCCAGCGACCCGACGAAGCGCGTCGTCACCGGGGCCGTGATCATCGCGGCGGTGCTCGTCGATGTGTTCCGGCAGAAGCGCAGGGCGGGTCCTTCAGTCTAGGATTCCAGCAGTATTTGTTCAAAATGTGGTGAGAAACACGCTGATCTCGAGGGTATACTTTCTGTAGAAGTCCTTCGGAGCTTATTCCCAGGTGTGTCATGAATCGATCGATCAAAGGAGTAATCGCGCTGCTGATCCTCACATCGTCGCCGGCCGCGCTTTCTATTCAGGCCCAACAGCCGGCCCCGCCGAAGCCGCACCGCGTCATCGTATTGACCGACATCGAGGCCGACCCGGACGACAGCCAGTCGCTCATCCGCCTGCTGCTGTACGCCAATCAGATCAACATCCGGGGGATCGTGGCCACCACCTCCGTGCATCAGCCCGAAAAAGTCGTCCCCGAGACGCTGAATCGGATCATCGATGCATATGGACAGGTCCAGCCCAATCTGTTGCTTCATGAAGGTGGATATCCGACGGCTGAAACGCTGCACGCACGAGTGACGGAGGGTCTGCCGGTGTCTGGCATGTTGGGTGTCGGGGCCGGTAAGGATTCCGAGGGGTCCGAGTGGATCATCCGGGAGTTGGAGCAGGACGATGATCGGCCGCTCTGGATCTCGGTGTGGGGAGGGCCGAACACGCTGGCCCAGGCGCTCTGGAAGATCCGGGAAACGCGGAATGCGGCGGAAGCCGGCCGGCTCATCCGTAAACTCCGAGTCTACACGATCTCCGATCAGGACGACTCCGGCCACTGGATGCGCGACACTTTTCCCGAGCTGTTCTTCATCGTCAGCCCGGGCAGTTATGGGAATTCGACGTGGTCGGCCATCACGGGGCGTGAGCCGGGCGCGAACAACGACGTGGTGAGCAACGAGTGGCTGGCGGAGCACCTCCAGCAGGGGCACGGACCTCTCGGGGCCGAATTCCCGGACGTCGCGTACGGGCTGGAGGGCGATACGCCGGCCTTTCTTTCGCTCATCCCGAACGGGCTCAACGATCCCGAGCGCCCGAACATAGGGGGATGGGGCGGTCGGTACGAGTTGTATCAGCCCGAGCCGCCCGGCGCGCCGGCCAACCCGCGGATGGCTGCGCGGTTCTTTTTTGCTCCTGAAACCCGGCCGATCTGGACGAATGCCGTCGACACCTTCCGCCCGAGGATTCCCTCGCGCTGGGGACGCGCCATCCGGGCGGATTCGGTGGAATACAGCAACAACAAAGTGTCGCTCTGGCGTTGGCGCGGGGACTTTCAGCATGACTTTGCCGCGCGGATGGACTGGACGGTAATGGCCTACGAAGACGCCAACCATCCCCCGGTCCCGGCGCTCGGGCATCCGGATACCCTCACCGTTCGATCTGGCGAAATCTTTGGCCTGAATGCCGCCGGCACCACCGACCCTGACGGGGATGCATTAAGTTACTGGTGGTTTCAGTACCCCGAGGCCGGCACGTACCGGGAGGCGATTTCGTTTGCGCCGCTGTCGGAGAACCTGTACTTCGTGCACACCATCCGTGCACCGGAGGTCCAGGAGCCGGAGACGGCCCATTTTATCCTGCGCGTGACGGACAAAGGCACGCCGGCGTTGTCGCGGTACAGACGGGTCGTGGTGAACATTGTGCCGAGGTGAAGGGCCGAGTATGTCAGGCTCTGGATGTGTGTTGTTTACGGTAGGTTCTAGGGGTGCAGCCGCAGTGTTTTTTAAATGCGGCGTTGAATCGACTGATGGAGTTAAAGCCAGATTCGTAGGCGATTTCTGTGATTTTTGCCGGCGATGTGGCCAGCATACGCTGGGCGTGGGCGATGCGGTGGTCGGCGAGGTAATCGCTAAGGGTCATCCCGAACGTCTTGCGAAACAGCGCCGTCGCGTAGTCCGGGTGGAGGTCGACGGCCTCGGCAATTTCGTGGACCTGGATGGCGTGTTTATAGTGGGCGGCGACAAAAACCGCCATGCGTTCGACCGTGCTGGAGCGGGAGTCATCAATCGGTTGCAGGCCGGCTTCCTCGTCGCTCAAGGCAGAGGTTAGCGCGAGCCGGCGCACGCGGGCCTCCATCTCCAGTAGGACCAAATCCAACCACGGCACGTCTGCGGTGGCGACATCGTCCAGCCAGCGCGCAAACAGCGCCGCGTCGTAGTCGATGACCGCGTCCGATCGCTCCTCGATGACCTCTCCCTGGAGGACGCGGTTCACGAAGGCCGCTGGCAGCTTCCACTGGAGAAACCTCGTGAGAGGAATGGTGGCGACGTAATACGGGGCATCCCCTTCGATCTCCACTATCTGATGCGGCGCCAGCGCCCAGAACAGCGTCAGCCGGCCCGGGCGGATGGCGTATCGCCGGCCGCGGAGCATATAGGTGACCGATCCACGCTGAAGAAAGTTGAGTTCGATCTCGTTGTGACGATCCGATTTTCGCATCAGGTTTGGCCGCCAGCGTTCGACTGTTAGCCCGTACGGCGCCAGCTCCTTGCGCCGCTCGTCGAAGATGCGGTTGATCTCGGATAGTGGCATGTTTTATTCGAGAAGTGACAGGAATATGTGCAAATACGATGCTATACTTCGTAACCCATTTAACGTGCCGCCACGAGAGGGGCACGAAGTATCATGTCCGTACGGCATGTGTTCGTACAGCATGTGTTCGTACGATAGAGTTCCTGATTTATTCCCTGATCCAACCCGACCATGTCCGCGCATCAGCCTTACACCTTTGGAGCCGGCCTCTGGCTCTTCGGACAGTTCATCGACCGCTACGCCACCGACGCGTACGGCCCTCCGGTAAGTATTCTCGAAGCCATCGACCGCGCCGGCCAGGTCGGCGACCTCGTTTCGCTGGATATCAACTACCCGTTCGACGGGGGCGTATCTGTATGGGACATCAAAAAAACGCTGGACCGTAACGGATTACGCTGCCACGCGATCACCCCGGCCAGCTATAGCCGCACCTACCGAAAGGGCGGGCTGACGAATCCGGACCCGGCGGTGCGCCGGCAGTGTATTGATATGTACACAGCGGCCATCGAGCCGGCGCGGGAGCTGGGGGCGAAATACGTCAAATTCTGGCCCGGGCAGGACGGGTATGATTACCCGTTCCAGGCCGACTACGCCGACCTCTGGAAGTACTCGGTTGACGCCGTTCGGGAAGTCGCCGCCTCGGCGCCGGACATGCAATTTGCCATTGAGTGCAAGTTCAAGGAGCCGCGTACCCACATGCTCTTCTGCAATGTCGCGACCACGCTCCTCGCCATCGAGGACATGGGGGTGGATAATGTGGGCATCGTGATGGATCTCGGGCATTCGTTTTTCGCCCGAGAGACCCCTTCCGAGGCCATCCAATTGGCGCACCGGCGCGGCCGGCTCACGAGTGTCGAGGTGAACGACAACTGGCGCGAGTGGGACGACGACATGACCGTCGGCTCCGTCCACCTCATCGAAACGCTCGAGTTCATGTACACCCTCCGCAAGATCGGCTGGAGCGATGTCATCCTGCTGGACCAGTTCCCGTTTCGCGAGGACCCCGTCCAGGCGGCGAGGGAAAGTATCCAGACGATTCGCAAGCTGGATGCCCTGGTGGACCGGATCGACGTGCCGGCGCTGCGGAAGGCGCAGGACGCACAGGATGCACTCGCCGCGCAACGCCTGGTGTTGGATCTTTTTCTGGGGTAAGATCGATGGGCACGACACGCACCGAACGGGTTGAGCGCTTGCGCCGCCGCGCCAACGAGATCCGCCGGCGCGACCTCCGGATGATCTTCGAGGCCGGCATGGGCCACATCGGCGGCGATTTTTCGGCGACCGACATCCTCACGACGCTGTACTTCGGCATCCTGAACGTGTATCCGGACCGGCCGGCGGACCCGCTCCGCGACCGGTTCATCCTCAGCAAAGGGCACTGCGCAGGCGCCTTGTACACGACGCTTGCCTATGCCGGCTTTATCCCCCTGGATGAACTCGGCACCTTCATGCAGCCCCTCTCGCGCCTGAACGGGCACCCGGACCGCAAGAAAGTGCCCGGCGTCGAGACTAACACGGGGCCGCTCGGCCATGGCCTGCCGGTTGGCGTCGGCGCCGCCATCGGGGCGAAGATCGACAGAGCCACCTGGCGGGTGGTTGTGCTCACCGGCGACGGCGAACTCCAGGAAGGCAGCAACTGGGAGGCCGCCATGACCGCCGGCCACCGCGGCCTCGACAACCTCACCGTCATTGTGGACCGCAACCGGCTCCAGCAGGGCGATTCCACCATCAACACCGTCGACCTCGACCCGCTTGCCGACAAGTGGCGCGCCTTCGGGTGGGCCGTGACGGAGGTGGATGGGCATGACTATGAGGCCCTGCTCGACGCCTTCGAGCGGCTGCCGCTGACGGACGGAAAACCGACGTGTATCATCGCCCACACGCACAAAGGAAAGGGCGTATCCTTTATGGAAGACAAAGCCGCCTGGCACCACAAGGTGCCATCCCACGAGCAGTTGCGGGCCGCGATGCAAGAGTTGGAGGATGCCGTATGAGCCACACCCTGTACGATTGCCGCGACGCCTTTTCCGACACGTTGGTGGCCCTCGGGGCTTCTGACGAGCGGATCGTCGTGGTGAACAACGACTCGGTCGGTTCCAGCAAAACCGGTGCGTTCCGCGAGCGATTCCCGGAGCGGCTCATCAACGTGGGTATCGCCGAGCAGAACATGGTGGGCGTGGGCGCCGGCCTCGCCAATGCCGGCAAGATCCCCTTCGTATGTTCGGCGTCGTGTTTCCTGACAGGGCGCGCGTTGGAGCAAATCAAAGCGGACGTCGCCTATTCGGACGCCAACGTAAAACTCGTGGGCATCAGCAGCGGCATGGCCTATGGCGCGCTGGGCCCCACCCATCATTCGATCGAAGATTTTGCCTGGACCCGTGCGATCGCCAACCTGACCGTCGTGGCGCCGGCCGATCCGGAAGAAACCTCTCAGGCCATCCGCATGGCGGCGGCTACACACGGGCCTGTATTCCTGCGGCTCAGCCGGATGGGAGTGCCGGCTATCTACGATACCACCTACAACTTCGCTTTCGGAAAGGCGAGCCGGCTGCGCGAAGGCGGTGACATCACGCTCATCGCCAACGGGGTGATGGTGACCCGTGCGCTCGAAGCCGCCGACCTGCTCGCTATCCGGGGGATCGACGCACGGGTGCTGAACATGGCCACCGTGCGCCCACTCGACCGAGAGGCCGTCATCGCGGCGGCGCGTGAAACCGGGGCCATTGTCACCGCCGAGGAGCATACCGTGTATGGCGGACTCGGCAGCGCGGTGGCCGAAGTGGTGGTACAGACAACGCCGGTCCCGATGCGTATCCTGGGCGTGCCGGGCGTGTTTGCGCCGACCGGCGAGCCCGAGTGGCTGTTGGAGCACTTCGGCCTGACGGCGGAAGGCATCCGGGACGCCGCCCTGCAGCTCAGAGGCTGAACGGTTATGCGTGAGACTCTCCTACTCGCCATCGACCAGGGCACGACCAACACAAAGGCGATGTTGGTGGATGTCCGAGGCCAGATCCGGCACCGCGCGTCGCGGCCCGTACCCTGCCTCTACCCGCAATCGGGGTGGGTGGAACAGGACGCCATGGTCGTCTGGGAGAGCGTGAAACAGGCCATCGATGCGTGCCTCTCGGATGCCGGCGACCCCGTGCCCGTGGGCATCGCCATCTCGAATCAGCGGGAATCCGTGCTGGTGTGGGATCGCACAACGGGGCGGCCGGCCGGCCCGGTTGTGATCTGGCAGTGCCGGCGTTCGAGTGCGTTCTGTGATGCGCTGAAGCGACAGGGCAGGGGAGACGAGATTCAGGACCGCACGGGGCTGCCCATCGACCCGTTGTTTTCGGCGTCCAAGATCCGATGGCTGCTCGATGCCATCCCGGACGGCCAGGCCCGGGCTGAGGCCGGCGACCTGTGCGCGGGTACCATCGACAGCTGGGTGTTGTGGAATCTGACCGGTGGCGTCCATCGCTGCGACGTCAGCAATGCCTCGCGGACGCAGCTGCTGAATCTGAAAACGGCCGGCTGGGACAACCATCTCCTCGGCCTCTTCAGCATCCCACGCGTCATACTACCCGAGACCCTGCCTTCGAGCGCCCTGTTCGGGGTGACGACCGCCGTGGGAAGGCTAACGGCGGGGGTGCCTATCGCCGGTTTGATCGGCGACTCCCACGCCGCTCTGTTCGGGCAATGCGGATTCCAACAGGGGAGCGTCAAAGCCACGTACGGGACGGGCAGCTCCCTCATGAGCCCGCTGAACGAACTCGCCTTTTCCAGGCACGGCATCGTCACGACGGTGGCCTGGGGATTGCCTTCGGGCGTCCGGTATGCGCTTGAGGGCAATATTTCGGTCACCGGATCGGCTGTGCAGTGGTACGCCGATCTGCTCGGGTTCGCGGATCCGGTGGAAGCGGCGGCGCTGGCGGATGAGGTGGCGGAAAGTGAGGGCGTGTACATCGTTCCGGCGTTTGTAGGCCTCGGGGCGCCGCACTGGAACGACCGGGCGCGCGGCCTGGTGACCGGCCTCACCCGCGGCACGACGGCCGCCCACCTGGCGCGGGCGGTGGTGGAATCCATCGCGTATCAGATCCGGGATGTGTTTGATGTGATGGCGATCGGAGCCGGCGATCCCATCCTGCTCGCCGACGGCGGCGCGAGCCGAAACGACGCGCTGATGCAGTTCCAGTCCGACATCCTGGGGTGCCCCGTTCTGCGCAACAACGCCCATGACCTCTCCGCACTGGGCGCCGCCTATCTGGCCGGCCTCCACCTCGGCGTCTGGGCGTCGACCGACGAGATCGCGGCGTTGCCCCGGTCGCTGGATCGCTTCGAGCCCCGATGGGCCGACTCCCGGCGGGCCGCGGCTTACGACGGATGGCAGGATGCGGTCGCCCGGGCGCTCTACAATCCGAGGGCGTGCCATGGATAAATCGATCCGCCGTGTCGGCCTGGCCTCGGCACTCGTTCTCGTGCTGGCGGGATGTGAGATCCGGTCGCTCGATCCCGTGACGGGTCGCGCGATCGTGGGAGATGCCGTCCAGGCTTTCGACGCGGCGACATTTGTCGAGGAAAACTGGGAGACCCGCATCGTTCAGTTTATCCGCGACGAAGCAGTGGATCTTTCAACCCTGCTGGCGGATCTGGCGGAGAACCCCGAGGCCGCGACGGCTTACGGGCATCGGGTGGGGGATGGGCCGCTGCACGTCCGGGTGACGGGAGCGGGGCAAGTTGTCCGGGTCGATACCACTTCCCGCGCCGGCGTGATAACGGTGGCGCTTTTGGATGGGACCGAGGTGACGCTTCAGATTGGGCCCGTCATCCGGGGCACGGCGCTGCGGGATGCGCTGTCGTTTGTATCGTTTGATCAATTCGTCAACCAGCTCGAATTCGCCGGCGTATCAAATGCCATGAATGCTCGGGTGGTGGAATCGGTGCTGGCCGGGCTGGACCGGGCCGCCCTGCCGGGCGCCGAGGTTCGGTTTGCCGGCGTGGTTGTACTGCGCGATCCAGATGAAATCGCTGTTACTCCCGTTGAACTCCTGGTCGTGGAGTCGCCATGATGGTCGACGCCAGAAATATCATCGAGCAGGCGCCGGCGCTGAAAGCCGAGCAGATCGTCAAACGGTACCCGGGCACCACGGCGCTCCAGGGGGTCGATTTTAGCGTCTACGCGGGAAAGGTGAACGTGCTGATCGGCGAGAACGGCGCGGGGAAGTCGACCCTGATGAAGATCCTCGCTGGCGTGGAGGCGCCGAGTGAAGGCCGGCTCGTGTTGCAAGGTGCACCAGTCGCCTTCAAGAACCCCCGCGACGCTCGGGCGCACGGGATCGGAATCATCTTTCAGGAATTGACGCTGTTTCCCAACCTCACCGTCAGCGAGAACGTGTGTATCGCGCGGGAGCTGGTGTCCGGGATAGGGACGATCCAGGCCGGCCGACAGGACGACGTCACCCGGAGCGTGTTGCGGCGGCTGGAGCAGTCCATCGAACCCGATACCCTGGTCGAGGACCTGCGGATCGGGCAGCAGCAACTCGTGGAAATCGCCCGGGCCCTGGCCGAGGACGTATCCATCCTCATCATGGACGAGCCGACGTCCGCCCTGAGCGATGCCGAAGCCGCCGTGTTGCTCCGCATCGTCCGGGAGCTTACGGCCCAGGGGGTCGCCATCGTCTACATCTCTCATAAACTCGATGAGTGTCTGCAGATCGGCGACCACTTCACCGTGCTGAGGGATGGGCGATTGATTGCCGAGGCGCCGGCTAAAGAAGTGTCACTGGCGTGGATCGTCGAGCACATGTCTGGCCGCTCGTCGGATACCCTGTTCCGGAGGCGAACGCGGGCGGCCGGGGAGGTATTGTTGGAAGCACGAGGGATTACACTGCCGCGGGAGCACGGCGACGGCTATCTCGTCGAAGACGTGTCGTTGTCGGTGCGCGCGGGCGAGATCGTCGGTATATACGGTTTGATGGGAGCCGGCCGGACCGAGCTGCTCGAGTGCCTGTTTGGTATGCAGCATCGCGCGGTCGGGTCGGTCCGGCTCGGCGGCCAAGAACTGGCATCCAGCCCCATCGAAAAACGCCTCCGCATGGGATTGGCCCTGGTGCCGGAGGACCGTCAGCAGTTGGGGCTGGTGCCGACATTTTCCGTGGCGGAAAACATTACACTGGCGCATCTGCGTGCCTTACGTACGGGTCTCGTACTATCGGTTGGACGAGAGCGGGATGAAGTCGACCGGCTCATCGCGCAACTGGCCATCAAAGTCGGGGACCCCCGGCAGTCCATTGCCACCCTGAGCGGCGGCAATCAACAGAAGGTCGTCCTCGCCAAATACCTGCTCACCCGGCCGAGGGTGCTCATGATGGATGAACCCACGCGTGGGATCGACGTCGGCGCCCGTTCAGAAATTTTTGATCTGATGAACAAGCTCGCCTGCGAGGGACTCGGGGTGCTGTTTGTCTCGTCGGAACTGAAGGAAGTCGTGGCCATGGCGGACCGCGCGATCGTGATGACGCGTGGGCGCATCACGGGCGAATTTACCGGCGACAGCCTGACCGAACAGCACCTGGCCGCTGCGAGTGTGCTTATGCCGACTACACGCATCGAGGTTTGATATGCCCCACGCCCCATCGATACGACAACGGCGGGCCGGCGGCGTCCCATTCCAGTTGGTGCTGCTGCGGCTCCGAGCCTATATCGCACTGATCGTACTGGCCGTCGTCTTTGCCCTGCTGAGTCCGGCGTTTTTGACAACCGGCAACCTGATCATCCTCACGAAGCAGGTGGCGATCAACGCTATCCTGGGCATCGGGATGACGTTTGTGATTCTGAGCGGGGGGATCGATCTGTCGATGGGCTCCATCGCCGGCCTGTGCGGGATGGTGGCCGGATGGCTCATCAACGAAGGTCTCATCCTGAAGCTGTTCGGCGTGTCGATCTTTTTTAACGTGTGGATAGTCTGCCTGCTGACGCTGGGGGTGGGGATGGTGGTCGGCCTCATTAACGGATCGTTAGTCACACGGCTTAGCGTGGCGCCGTTTATCGCCACGCTCGGGACGTTGTATGTGGCGCGGGGCGCGGCCCTGCTCCTATCCGACGGGGCGACGTTTGCGAATCTGGTGGGGGTGGAATCGCTCGGCAACACCGGCTTTCCGGTGCTGGGCGCCGGCACGTTTATCGGGCTGCCGTATCCGATCTGGATCATGGTATTGTTTGCCGCCGTGGGGGTGTTTTTCGCGCGGAAGACTCCATTTGGCCGGCATGTCTACGCGGTGGGCGGTAACGAAAAGGCCGCCGCCCTCTCGGGGGTTCGCGTCGAGCGGGTGAAGCTGGCGACCTATATGATTTCCGGGTTGTGCGCGGCGATGGTCGGCCTCATCATTGCCTCCCAACTGGTAGCCGCTCACCCGGCGACGGGCGAGACGTTCGAGCTCAACGCGATTGCGGTAGTTGTGCTCGGCGGCACGTCGCTGATGGGAGGCCGGGGGACCATCAGCGGAACCCTCATCGGGGCGTTTGTGATCGGCGTGCTAGTGAATGGCATGGTGCTGCTGGGAGTGTCCGAGTTCTGGCAGATCGTCATCAAAGGCGCCGTGATCGTGCTCGCCGTGGTAGTCGATCAGCAGCAGCAGCGGATGCAGCAGCGCCGGGTAGTGCGGGGGCGGTGAAGAAGCTATCTTATTTCGATAAATCCGTGTCATCTCTCCGCTACGTCGCCGGCAAGCCGGCGTCTCCGGTCGAGAGGACATAGTATTGTTAGTTTCTAAACAAACAGCCTCAATAAAGATGCGCCACCTCTGCTTCGCCCTCCTCCTTCTTCTCGCCACCTCGTTTTCAGCCTGCCAGCCATCCGGTGATACCACCACCTCGGCGGCGCGCCTGATCGTCATCATCACGCCTTCCCACGACAACCCCTTTTTTAAGGCGGAGTCCGACGCGGCCGATGCCCGAGCGCGGGCGTTGGGTTACGAGACCCTGGTGCTGACCCACAACGGCGACGCGTCCGTGCAGGATCAGCTCTTCGATACCGCCATCGCGCGAAAGGCGGCCGCGATCGTGCTGGACAACGCCGGCGCCGACGCCTCCATCGCGGTCGTCCGGAAGGGCAAAGAGGCCGGCATCCCGTCGTTCCTGATCGACCGGGAGATCAACGCCACGGGCATCGCCGTGGCTCAGATCGTATCGAATAACTACCAGGGCGCCACGCTGGGGGCCGAGGAGTTCGTCCGACTGATGGGAGAGGCAGGGCCGTATGTCGAGCTGTTGGGTACAGAATCCGACACCAACGCCGGCATCCGTTCGCAGGGCTACAACGACGTGCTCGGGCAGTACCCGGAGATGGTGCGCGTGGCGCAACAGAGCGCCAACTGGAGCCAGACGCAGGCCTTTGAAAAGATGGAGACGATCCTGCAGGCGCACCCGAATATCAAGGGTGTGATCTCGGGGAACGATACCATGGCGCTGGGCGCGGCGGCGGCGCTGAAGGCCGCCGGCCGGGGGGATGTGATTGTCGTCGGGTTCGACGGGAGCCCGGACGTGATCGCCGCCATCAAAGCCGGCGACATCGCCGCGACCGTCCTCCAGCCGGCAAGCCTTCTGGCCACGATGGCCGTCGACCAGGCCGACGCCTACCTCCGCACGGGCTCGACCTCGTTCCCCGAAAAACAGGCTATCGATTGCGAATTGGTCACCCCCGCGAACGCCAACGAATTCGGCGTTTTCACGCGCCTCCCGTAAATCGGGTTGCGGTCTGGCGGCCTGACCCGATTCCCCGTTAGTTCAACGTCTCCAAATATGCCACGATATTCGCCACATCCGCCTCGGCGAAATTCTCCAGCAGGGCTTGATGCCGAGCGCGTCCGTCCGTCAGCGCGGTCCGATTCTCCAGATTGAACGACATCGGACCCAGGAAGGCGGCCGGCGCGAGAATTTGTTTGCGCAACGCTGCCGCGTCGGACCCGGGGGCCGCGAGAGCTCCGGTATCGCGGTGGCACGACGCACACTGCTGCTCGACGTACGTTTTGCCGGCCGCGGCGTCGCCAACGGAGGCCGGACCGGCAGTTAGTGATGTATAACGCACATCGGCCCGTGCGTAGTGGATATACGTGGTGATAGCGCGGATCTCCCGGTCGCTGAGGTCCGAGAACTGGGGCATCGGCGACGATTTGGGCGTTTGCGGGATACCCACACGCAGGATGGGGCCGATGAGGTTGGCCTCCACATCGGCCCCCACCAGGGCGGACGTGCGGAGGTCGGTGGCCTCACCTACGGGTTGCAGGTAGAGGCCGTGGCAATAGGCACAGCCGTAGAGCACATACGTCTCTTTGTTTTGCTGCATCAGCGGATCGGGGAGGGGGTCGCCGATGTAGGCGTAGTCGTATTCGACGCGGGATTGGGCGGATGCCGGCTCGATGAGCGACAGAACACCGAGCAGTAGGGGGAGGATAACCAGGGTTCTAAGCATTTCCTTACACCTTAAACCGTATACCTGAAACCGTAAACCACTCTCACGCCAGCGCCCGCTTGCAGTAGTCGAACATGCGCTGGGTCTCGTCGAGGCCGGTGCGCAGCGTGCCGTGTTCAAATTCCAGCATCACCGGGATAGGCCACGCATTATCCCGGATCATCCGGATTAACTCGATGATCGGCGCATCGCCCTGGCCGAAGGGGGCGCTGCGGCCCTGGTTTTTCTTGCGGTCGCCCAGGTGGACGTTGCTGATGCGGGCGTGGTGTTTCTCGAGGAACGCGAGGCAATCGCCATTGGCGGCCGTGTAGTGGCGCGTGTCGAATGTCGCCATGATGTCCGGAGAATACGAAAACGCCCGGATGAAGCTCTCCTCGTTGTTAATCGCGTCCGGGTCCGACAGATTGGAGTGGTTGTGGACGGACATGAACAGGTCGTACTTGCTCGGAAACGACGCAAGTCGTTGCGTGGCCTTGAGTCCCTGCGACCCGATACATCCCCTGGCGCCGAGGATCTTCGCCGCCCGGAACGTTGCGTCGACTTCCTCATCGGTAAAGTCGATAAAGGCATTCTGGTACGAGACGTCCATGTTCACATAGTAGGTAAAGATCTCCACGCCGGCGGCGTCGAACTCCTTCCGAATCGCCTGATAATACTCGGCCGGCGCGGCCAGGCGCCATTCGCGCTGTTTCTGGCGAGCCTCAGCGGGCGTGACGCCGGGCGCCAGGAACCGCGGCTCGCACCAGGTGGCGTGGAGCTCGACCATCCCGAACCCGTTCTGCACGATCCGCCGGAGCAGTTCGGGCCGGTTCTCGCGGTTCATCAGCAGATCGTGGTAACAGAAGGGCTGGACGCCGAACTGGACGCCGTGGATAAGCGACCGGTTCGGTCCGGCCGGCGAGAACCCTCCCGATCCAATTCCGTTCGCCAGACCCGCCAGCGCCGGCACGCCGGCGAGCGCGCGCTTCGTAAATTCTCGTCGTGTCAGAGCCATTCGTGTTACCTCTGGATGTCGTGGTCGGCAGGGTAGTGCAGGATTCGAATTCAAGCCGTACGGATAATAAGGCGAACCTACATCCATTTCATACCATTCGCCTGCTGGAAGTGTATTTTTGGTGGTATCGGCACACGCTCCACATCAAAGCCCATTGTCATCCCGGCCCCAAAGCCGGGGGCCAGAGGAATGCGCCATCCGACTGGGCTCCACAATCTGGCTCGTTGTGAACACGGTTACGCAGGGTCTGCCTGTAGCAACGAACGTTCCCTCAACGACACGCCCCGCTCCTTGGAAACCCCTTCCTCTGGCGCGGAGAAAATTGCCGCCAACGCCTTAAGGGGGCCCCTAAATGGCCGAAACTCCTTTGGCGCGGGACTGTACTAGCCCAACGTGCGCCGGCCAACCCCACGACCCCCACCCGGCCTCTGCACGTCTGGTACCATCCCCACACAAGCGATCGCTCACACCGTCTTTACCTGGTCAGGAAAGGCACAAGAGAGGACTGCGTAGTTTGTTTCGTAAGGACCCCCATTCAGGGTATATGGAAAGATTGAAGTGCAAGGCCTGTGGTAGTTACAGCATGATGCCGATGGAGGTTGCCGTGGACGAGTACAGAGAGTCGGTTCCCGGGGCAGACCAGGAATCCCGATTCTACACCTGTCACGTCTGTGGCGACAACTGGCTCTCCGTCAAGGAGATCGCCAATGATGGCGTGTGCAAGATTACCTTTGTCCATCAGATGGGTATGGCGCCGGTGCTGAAGCGGGTAGCCCACATGCAAAACCATGTGCTGGTTACCGAGACTTCGGTCGGGCTCTGGGAATATTACGTGGACGACTCGGAAATCGAGGAGGCCACGTGGATTGCCAAGCTGACAAGCCGGCGTAAAGTGCTCAAATCCATCTGCTCCAATTGACCGGCTAAAGCGGTTGCGGATTCCATCGTCCGCAACCGCTCGTCGGTTTTGTAGGGGCCTCCGGGCCCCTTTTTGTTGCCATATGGTTCGCCTATCCTGAGCCCGGAATCCTGAACCCTGAACCCGCAACTCGCAACCGATCCTTCGCAGAATCAACGTGTCAGTCAATCAGGTCGTGTCCCCACGGCTTATGGGTCGATGCCTCGCGCCGATACCCACGTGAGCACCGTACACATCACCTTCAAGGACGACCACGATGGATAAACAGGATCGGGATCTGGAGTCGAATGCGCTGCCTCCTTCGAGCCCGTATCTAAGGCGCGTGATCGCGGATTTTTATCGCGACACCCTCGACGGCTACATGGAGGCCGGCTATCCCTTCGGCAACACCGTCGACGCCATGCTCATCTGGTTCGAGTTCGGGCTGAAATCCACAAGTAATTGAGGGCAATAGGTTACGGCAGATACACCAGCCGGCGCGCCTCCCCGTTGCGCCCCCGGATCAGGTAGATCCCGGAGGGGAGTCCGGCCGGAGCAAAGCTGAATACGTGCCGGCCCGCCGGCAGCGTCGCGTCGGCAATGACGGCGACTTCGCGGCCGAGCACGTCGTACACGGCAAGCCGCACCGGGCCGGCGACGGACAGGGTGACGGCGATGGATGTCGTGGCCGAGAAGGGATTCGGGTACGGCGCGTCCAGCGATGCGGTTAGCGCCCGGCCGGCGTGCTCCACGGCCGTGGCCGAGGGGGGCACCAGGCGCGTGGCCACGGGGAGATGGTCGGAGGTCGTGTTCTCGTAGAGGATGAACACGGAAGGGAGTTCCGTCACCACCTGTGTCGCCCCGTCCGTGGTCCAGCCAAAGAGTTCGTCGGTGACGATAAGGTGATCGATCATCGAACCCGTCGCGGTGCAGTTGGCGTTGTCGCAGAACGAGCCCCCGCCGGCCAACTCGATAGGCCGCGATACCACCCGGTAGTCGGCCGTGTTTTCGACGAAGTTGGTATACGGCGAGGCCCGGCCGGCCGTGATCGAACCATCCATCTCATCGTTGAAGTCCCCGAGGATCACCACGGGCTTCGACGCCAGGCTCGTAAAGTCGATATGGTTCTTGAGTCGACGCGCCGCCTCGACGCGCCGTTCGTAGCTGTCGACATCGGAAAACGCCTTCATGTGGACGACGATGAAGGTCACGACGACGGTGGTGTCCGGCAGGAGGACGTCCGCTTCGAGCTGGAGGGGAGGGCGGCTGGCGAAGGGCGTCTCGAAGTCCTCCAGGATATGCCGCACCGAGCGGAGGCGGATCACGCGGGTGTCGTAGATAAACCCGATGCGCTGGGAGACCGAGTTGGTGGCGAGCCGGCCATCGAAGTTCGGCCCCAGGGCGGAGACCAGGGCCGCGAAGTCGTCCGGGTCTGCGATCTCCTGGACGCCCCAGAGGTCGATCCCCAGGCCGGCGATGACGGCGCGCACGTTCTCAAGCTGTGTAGCATTGTTAGATGGGCCGTTATTGGAATCGCCAAACCACTCTATATTCCAGGTAGCCACATCCAGGGCGCCGGGGGAGCCGAGGAGGGGGATGCCCTGGGCGCGGGTGAGCCCCGCCGGCGCGAATACGAGGACCAGCCACAGAGCGTGAAAGCGGGGGAGCCCGGAGCGCGTCATTCGAAGTCCGTGTTGAGTTTAAAGCGCGAGATCCGGTTGTTGCCCGTGTCGGCGACGTACACGACGCGGTCGAAGTACGCGACGCCGTTCGGATTGCGGAACTGGAGGGCGCCGATCCAGTTGCCGTTGGAGGTCCGCCCGTCCGTTCGAAGACGCGTCTGGAAATCAGCTACCGCTTGGTCGTATTCCGTTATTGTACTGCCCGATGAACCCGGCATTGGTAACCGTGAGCCCCATGTTGCCCACATCCACCACAACGTCCTCGTACGCCGCGCCTTGCCCGAAAACCGGAATGACGAGGACGAGACATACGACGCCGGCGACAGCCAGAAAGCGCATGGTGGGGGACGATCGATGTTTCGGAGGAAAGGCGCGTCGACGCGCGCACAAAAAGGGTAAAATGGTCGGCCACAATATAGAATGCAGGTAGTCAGAATGCCCGGGTAAATAATTGTTACCAGGAACCATCGTTGTAACCAGACGTGCCCACCACATCCCTGCCCCGGCGGTTTATCGCGGCCTCATCGCCACCCCACGTCGTCTATGCCCATCGACACCGCGCGTCCTCGCTACGTCCTTCGCTTCCTGTGGATGATGGCCCTTTTCGGCCCCGCGGCTTGCTCGACGCCGCCGGACACAACCACTGAATCCGGCGCTGAATCCCCCACCGAACAGGCCGTTTATGTAACCGGCCCCCCCGCATTGCCGGAAGGAAGCGGCAAACTGTACCTGGGCCGCGAGATCGCTCAGATGGGGGATACGCCGGATGTCACGGAGTGGCTCGAGCGACCCGGGCGCGAAGCCGAGGAGTTTCCCTCCCGCCTCATCCAGGCCCTTGAACTGGCGCCGACGGATGTCGTGGCCGATATCGGCGCCGGCACGGGGTATTTCACCTTTCGGATGGCCCGCCTCGTCACCGAGGGCAAGGTGTTCGCGGTGGATATCCAGCCGGCCATGCTCGAACATATCCGCAACCGGATGGCCGAAGAAGGGGTGGTCAACATCGAAACGGTGCCCGGTTCGTTCACCAGCCCCAACCTTCCACCCGCCAGCGTGGACCTCGCGCTGGTCGTCGTCTCCTACCACGAGTTCTCCCACCCCCGCGAAATGATGCAGAGCATCGTCCGTAGCCTCAAAGTCGGCGGCCGCTTTGTGCTTGTCGAATACCGCGGCGAAGACGCCACCGTGCCCGTTAGCGCCGTCCGACGCATGACCGAGGCCCAGGCCGTCAAGGAGATGCGCGCCGTCGGCCTCCGCTGGCGTGAAACCAAAAATATCCTCCCCCAACAACATTTTATGGTGTTCGAAAAGCCGGATTGATTCACCCCAACCCGGTAAACGCGCCCGAGATTTTAAAACGATAGGAACATGTTTCAATACTCGCTGTAAATTCACACGGTCCGGCAAAGCGGCACATCACATCGACCTTTCAGCTCGATCGCCTCGAAGGACCGTAAATCGCTATTTTTCTGACCATCAGTATCGACTTGTAACGCTTCTGGAAGCTTCGGGAAAAGGGTTGTTTGGGATTTTTCTGTGAACGTATATTTCGACCCCTTAGTGATTCCTCGGCCAGGAAGCGTTGCACCCAGGATTATGAAAAATCTAATTCCCGATGCGCCTGTCGCATCCGTAGAGGGCCGGCTGTGTTCCTTCCTTACCGATTTCCACAATACGGCGCCGAATGACCCCTCTTCCCAATCGGGTTCGCTTCAACGGCCCTCCTTGCTCATCGTCGAAGCGAATGAGGAAGCATCCGAGTTGCTGGAACTGTTTCTGTCACCCTGGTACGACCTGACGGTTGTCCACCGGCACGACTTCGTCGCCCGTTACGCCCGGGAACGGGCTTACCAGCTCGTGTTCATGGGCATCGATGAAGGAGAAGAACAGCCGGCGCTTGATGCGCTCGTCCAGCTCCGAATGGTCCGCGTAGACCGTCCCCCGGTGGTCGCCTCCGTGGGATACATCGATGCGGAAGTGGAGCGCTGCCTATCCCGGGCCGGCTTCGATGGCTTCATCAAACGCACCTTCACCGTGCGGAGCCTCTGCTCGATGCTGGAACGCGTACTCCTTCGAGAATCGGCTTTCGCCTGAGGATTATCCGCCGGTATCACAGGGTGGGAGGAAGAAGATATCCTTCGGCAAGCGCTCGATACGCGCGGACCTGCTCGGCTGCCCAGGCCGGGTCCCGTCCCAGTGCCTCGGCCAGCAACAGGGCCGCCTCCGGCGCCGCCTCGATGCTAGCGCGGGCGTCTAACAACAGGGCCCGGGTCCGTCGCGAAAGCACATCTTCCACCGTCCGCGCCATCTCATGGCGCGCCGCCCAGATCACTTCGCCCTTGAAATAGGGGAGGCGAGGGTGCAGCTTTTCGCCCCAGCCGGCTCGCTCGCGGCAGGTCGACCGCACAGACGGCGCATCCGCTCCGTACGGCGCCAGCGCACCGAACTGTTCAGCATACTCGTGCCATCCGTGTAACCGCAGCGAACGCGTCTCGGAAGGCCGGTCCTCGAGGCCGGCGACAACGGCGGCGTGATCTACGGTGTCCTCGGCCATCTTCCGGTAGGTCGTCCATTTACCGCCGGTGATCGTCACGAGGCCGCTCCGGGAGATCTGCAGGGTGTGGTCGCGGGAGATCTCGGAAGTGACGTCGGCCTCGGTGGAACGAACGAGCGGGCGCAGGCCAGCAAAACAGCTCAATACGTCCGACGCCTCGGCGTCCTTTGTCAGGTACCGCTGCGCGTGTTCGAGCAGAAACGCCAGCTCGTGCTCCAGCGGACGCGGCTCGAGGGTCGCCTGATCGACAGGTGTATCGGTCGTGCCGATCACCGTGCGCTCGTACCAGGGAATGGCGAACAACACGCGGCCGTCGTCCGTGTGCGGCACCATGATGGCGCTGTCGCCCGGCAGAAAGGAGCGGTCCAACACGATATGAATTCCCTGGCTGGGCTGGATGAGCGGGGGCAGCGCCGCGTCGTCCATGTGGCGGAGTGCATCGCTGAAGACGCCCGTCGCGTTGATCACGGCGCGGGCCAGGATCTCACGTTCGACGCCGGACTCGAGATCGCGCACGCGGATGCCCCGTACCTGGTCGTGCTGGCGCACCAATCCCGTCACCTGGACATAATTGACCACCGCCGCCCCGAGGTTGATGGCCGTCTGCGCCATGTTGATCGCCAGCCGGGCGTCGTCGAACTGTCCATCGTAATAGACCGTGCCCCCCCGAAGCCCGGCCGGCTCGATGGTCGGGATCCGTTCGATCGTTTCTTCGCGCGATAGGTGCCTGGACGGACCAAAGCCCTCCTTCCCGGCCAGCATGTCGTAGATCTTCAGGCCGATCCCGTAAAACGGGCCTTCCCACCAATCGTAATTCGGGACCACAAACGGGAGATTGTGCACCAGATGCGGGGCGTTTCGCAGCAGCCGGCCCCGCTCGCGCAGCGCCTCCACCACCAGCGAAACGTTGCCCTGCTGCAGATACCGGACGCCGCCGTGCACCAGCTTCGTGCTCCGGCTAGAAGTCCCCCGGGCGAAATCCGACTGCTCCACGAGCAACACCGCGTAGCCCCTTGCCGCGGCTTCGATGGCGGTCCCGAGCCCCGTTGCTCCACCGCCTACGATGATCAGGTCCCACGCTTCAGAGGCATCCTCAAGTCGGCTGATCTGGTCACTACGGTTCATGGCGTGGCGCGGTTTGGGTCAAAAGCACCGGATTATACGGTCGGGAAGGCTCGAAAACCAGGGAATACGCACGGACGAATTGCCAGCGAATGGCCGTTATTTAACAACCTTTACATTTTCCCACCCTACTTTTGATCGGTTTACCCCTTTTTTAACGGATGTTGCGCGTGGCTTGTAGGGATGCACGATGTGTCTTGGGAGACACGATGTATCGTGTCTCTACGGATGGTGTTTCTGCCGGGCTTCGATCATCCATGTGTAACGTCACTTTTTGATCTGGAAAATACCTGTGGCTACCGTCGGTCGTATCGTTCTATCGCTGGTGCTGGGCGCCGGCGTCTTCGCTTCTCCCATCCTGGCTCAACCCAGTGCACCCGAACGCTCGAACGGAGGTCTTGCAGCCCCTGTGGCGCAGGCCGTGCGTATCGAACAGGCGCCGACGCTGGACGGCAACGTGCTCGGCGATCCCGCCTGGGCGACGATCCCGGAAATCGAAGGTTTCTGGCAGACGACGCCGGACGAAGGCAACCCCGCGACCGAGCGCACGACCGTCAAGGTGGCGTACGACGATCGGTTCTTCTACCTCAGCGTGGTGTGTTATCATCAGGATGCCGGCCAGATCATCGTCTCCGATGCGCGGCGTGACGGGGATCTGCAGGGTATAGATAGTTTTCAGTTCGTGCTGGATACCTATATGGATACCCAGAACGGATTCGTCTTTGGCACCAGCCCGGCCGGCATCGAATACGACGCGCAGATCGCCAACGAGGGCGGCGGGCAATTCGGGTTTGCCGGCCAGCAATCGGGTTCGATGGGCGGCCTCAACGTCAACTGGGACGGCTCGTGGGAGGTCCGCTCGGAAACCGGAGAGTATGGGTGGAGCGCCGAGTTCGCCATCCCGTTCCGCACCCTGCGTTTCCCCAAAAAGACGACGCAATCCTGGGGGATCAACTTCCAGCGAACCATCCGCCACAATAACGAAATCGCCTACTGGGCGCCGCTTCCGCGGCAGTATAACCTCTACCGCGTCTCACGCGCCGGCACGCTCGAAGGCCTTGAAGTACCCAACCCGCGCAACCTGAAGATCATGCCCTACGTGCTCGGTCAGACGCGCGTGGACCGGATTGGCGATGCCGGCGGGGAGACGGGCGATTTCGGAGTGGACGCCAAATACAGCATCACCCCGAGTGTCGCACTCGACCTGACCTACAACACGGACTTCGCGCAGGTGGAGGTCGACGAACAGCAGATCAACCTCGATCGGTTTTCGCTCTTCTTCCCGGAGAAGCGACCGTTCTTCCTTGAAAATGCTGGCCTGTTCTCGATTAACGCGGACGGCACGGCGCAAACCGGCAGCGACGTCGAGCTCTTTTTCTCCCGTCGCATCGGCATCGGAGCGAGCGGCGAAACGGTGCCGATCATCGGCGGCGCGCGCGTGTCGGGGAGTGTCGGCCGAACGAGCGTGGGCTTCCTGAACATGCAGACCGAATCGCTGGACGGCGTGACGGAGTCGAATAACTTCGGCGTGGCGCGTATCGAGCAAAAGATGCAGCGCCGCAGCGGCATTGGGGCGATGATCGTGAATCGCGAAGGGCGGACCGGCCTCGTATCGGGGATCGATAATCCCTACAACCGGCTCATCGCCATCGACGGAAAGATGGGGATTGGAGATTACGCCGACCTTACGGCTTATGTGGCGCGCTCCTTTTCGCCGCACCTGGACGGCTCGCAGCACGCGTTCGACATCTCGGCGCAGCGAAATGTGGAGGCTGTGTTGCTGTCGGCCCAGTACAGCGAAGTATCCGACACCTTCAACCCGGAAGTTGGGTTTCTGGCGCGGCAGAGCTACCGTAAGATCAACACGCTTGTCTTCACCCGTTTCCGGCCGTCCGACTTCATCGGCATGCTCGAGATCCGCCCCCATGTGGCCTACCGCGCCTTCTGGGGGTACACGGATGGGTTCTTCGAGACCGGCTTTACCCACATCGACGCGCACTGGGTATGGCGAAGCGGCATCGAATTCCACTCGGGCATGAACATCCGTACAGAGGGCGTGAGGAGGGACTTTGAACTTGGCGGCGTCAACGTACCCGGGGATAGCTACACCTGGGCCGAAACCCAGTTGGTGTTCATGACGAATCGGAGCAAGAAGGTGAGCGTTGAAGAGCGTCTGTTCGCCGGCGGCTTCTTCGGTGGCGATCGCATTTCGACGACGACGACGCTTCGTGTTCGAGGCGGCGACCGGTTTACGTCGGAGTTTTCCCTGCAGCGCAACGACGTCAGCCTGCCGGCAGGCGACTTCACGAGCAATCTGCTCCGCACACGGCTCAGCTACTCGTTTACGCCGCGCATCTTCCTCCAGAACCTCATCCAGTACAACGACCAGTCGGAAGTGTGGTCAATGAACATCCGCTTCGGCTGGCTCCAATCCTCCAACACGGGCCTCTTCCTCGTGTATAACCAGGCGAGCGGGTTGGACTTTACGAGCGACGACTTTCTCCTTTACGCGCCCGGGGATTTGTTGAACCGGAGCCTCACGCTGAAATACACGTACCTGTTCGACGTTTTTAAGTAAACGGGCGAGCACAATGTGCTGATGGACCCGGGAGGGCACGCCGGCATAGCCCCCCACTTTTTTCGATCCAACCGTGACGGGTTCGAGGAGGGGAATTCGCATCTAGAGGCATACCAGGTTTGCACCATCAAACCCCTGCCCCCATGATCGATACCGCTTATACCCTGACCTCGTTTCCCTCGGCGTCCTCCACGCTGCCGGCACAGATCCGCTTCAGAAGCCGTACGTCGTCGCCACGTGCGCCGTATACGCCGGCGGCGCCTCCCATGCTTACCCGGGTGCCGGCCCGCTTGTCTGCCCTGGAGCCGGCCGTTTATCCAGCCCAATCCGATGCGCCCCAGCCGGTCGCTTCGCGCGGACGAACAAGTTATTTTATCGCTGGCATGGCGCTCCTGTTTGTCCTGATCCAGGCCGCCGCCTGGCTCCCGCTCGAAGGGATCGACCTTCTCTTCGTCCGGATCGTCCTCTTCGCCGGCGCCGGGATCTGCTTCCTTGCTTCGGGTGACGACGCGGTGAGCGCGCCTTATTCGTAACGCCTCGCGGCCGAAACTTTACGAACGGTGGGTCTTACCAATACCTCACCAGAACCAACCGATCGTATGGAAACCATTATCGCCGCCGTTGTTGTCGTGGGTCTTGCGTTCGCCATGATCGCTACCCGTATCCTCCTGGTGAAAGATGGCGAATTCAAAGGCACGTGCAGCAGCAACAACCCCTACTTGAAGAACCAGTTGGGCGAGTGCACGGTGTGCGGCAAGAAGGTAGACGAGCCGTGTAAGCTCGAGACCACGAACTGAACGTCAGGCTACGTCACATCCCTGATCCTACCGCGCCGGGTAGGTCAACCAGCCGGCCTTCGAAACCCGGTGTCATGGTTTCGATATAGGTACTATCTGGACCGGCGGTTACAAAAAACCCTTCCAGCTCGGGGCGTTCGCCCAGAAATTCCAGCGCGCTTTCGGCGCCCATCACCATCGCGGCCGTGGCATAGGCATCCGCCGTCATGCAGTCGGCGGCCAGTATGGACACGCTCAGCAGGCTGTTCCGCGCGGGGTACCCCG
>JAWXAX010000025.1 GCA_034439735.1 Rhodothermales bacterium
CTTGAATAGATTGGTGCTCCTATTTTCCTTCAGCCCCCATGAGGCCCGACTGCATGCGATCAGCCGCCTATGGATCCCCAATCGAGTTGGGGAAGACGACCCTGGAGCGTGCGGCGGAAGCCAGTATGCGCCGTGTTCCAACTCCTGATTCGCATAACTAATTAAATACCTTTTCTCTTTTACCTTTTCTCTTTTACCTTTTCTCTTTTACCTTTTACCTTATTTCATCACCACCATCGTCCGCGTGGCGGTAAACGCGCCAGCGGTGATGCGGTACAGGTAGAGCCCGCTGGGCAGATGAGCGGCGTCGAATTCCACCTCATGGCGTCCGGCCGGCGCAGAGCCGTCTACCGGAGTCGCCACCTGGCGGCCCAGCACATCAAACACCGTGATCTGCACGGCGCCGGACTGGGCGAGCGAGTAGACGATCCGGGTGACGGGGTTGAACGGGTTCGGGTAGTTTTGTTCGAGTGCGTAGGTAGCCGGCAGCCCCTCTTCGATACCTGTCGACGTGCGCGGGTCCACAAATACCGTCACCGTGGCGACGTTGGATAGCTGCGGCACACGCAACGTCTCGGCCCCGGTTACTGTGCCAGAAAGCGACAGCTCGATGCCGGTGCCGCTGAGTTCAACCGTATCCGCCACGGCGACCGGCAGTTCGATGGTGAGCTGCTCCGCGTCGGCGAGGAATACCCGACCGCTGAGGTCCAGGTCCGTCTCCGTATCAAAGACCTGGGGGTCGTCCGGCACCTGGCTCGCGAGGAGGCCCGTCCCCTCGAGTTGGACATCTCCGAGCACGCCCACCTTGTTGCCGGACTGCATGAAGTCTCCATCGGTGATCCCTGTAGCCGGACCCGGCTCGTTGATGACCAGGCGAATCCCTCCAGAATCCGCCGCCACGAAGAGCCTGCCAAGTGCGATCAGCCCGCCGAAACGAAATTCCAGATCCACTGCTTCCGCGAGAGACAGGTCCATTTTGACCAGGTGGATGCCGGTATACGGCGGTAGATTGGGTTCGATGAAGAACTGCAACGTCCCGCCGACAGGCGTTTCCACCTCATCCGTATCCGACCCGATGATAGTGCTCACCCGTGCGTTCAGCAGGAGCGTCGACAGGTCCGGATTGATGGCGATTTCCTGGATGGGCACGGTCTGCACGAGGTACGTGAACGTGTCGGTGCCGGTAAAGCCGGTCGCGGGCGTGTAGGTGAAGGCGCCCGTGCGCTCGATCGCAAGCGAGCCATTCGCCGGCGGAGTCACCAGAACCGCAAAGACGGAGTCCGTGCCGGCGATGTCGTCGTTCGAAAGCAGTCCGTTGCCGCCTACCGCGAGACTACTGTCTATCTTGACTACAAAGGCATCTGCGACAGCGATGAGACGCGTCGTGTCGGGCGGGACCACCTGGCCCAGGGCCGTGCCGGCGAACGCGGCAGCACAAAAGAAGAGGGTAGCGAAACGCATAGGGAGTAGGGAGTTAAATCAAGCGCTTAATATAGGACTATTTCAAAGAAGTGTAGCGATGGAAGGATCATCATGGCTCTGGATGGCCGCGGCGGCGTTGCCCGGGGGGTTCCTGGCCTATCGGTTACACCTCCTTTCTGCCTCCGGGGCGATCGCGGCGACGGCCTTTGGGTGTTGCCTCCTGATTCTGGGTGATGCGCGCTGGCTCATGCTGGCTCTGGCCTTTTTTATCCCATCGAGCGCCCTCTCGAAGCTGGGTCGCCGGCGCAAGTCGGCCGCCGAGGCGCGGGTGGAGAAGGGGAGCCGGCGCGACGCCGGCCAGGTGCTGGCGAACGGTGGGGCGGCCTGGGCGGCGCTGGGTCTCCATGCGCTGTGGGCAGGCGAGGTCTGGGCGCTGGGCTTCGCGGGCGCCCTTGCCGCCGCTGCCGCCGATACATGGGCCACCGAAATCGGTGGCTTGGCGCGTTCCACACCGCGTATGATCACGACGGGCCGGCCCGTGCCGCCCGGCACCTCCGGCGGCGTGACGCTTCTCGGCTGTGCGGCCTCCCTTGCCGGGGCGCTGTTCATCGCTCTCATGGCGATGGCGCTCGGGCTCGCGACCGGCTGGGGCGTGCCGGTGGTGGCCGTTGCGGGGGTATTGGGATCGCTGACGGACAGCGTCGTCGGCGCGACGCTTCAGGCGCTCTACAGGGATGTGCAGGGGAGCATGACCGAGCGCGCCGAGATGGCGGGCCAGCCGAATGAACTGATACGCGGTGTGGCGTGGATGACGAACGACGCCGTCAATCTGGCGGCGACGGTCGTCGGGCTGGCGACGGCTGCGGCGTTGGGATGGTGGATAGCGGTATGAGGATTCTGGAACGGGCGGTTTTTTTGGGCGCGGTGTTTTACATTAGGCACCTCATTCCCACCTCAATGCGCGTCGCTTATGCCTTGGTATAAGAAGTTACACTGGCAGATCATCATCGGATTGGTGCTCGGTCTCGCGTACGGCGTGGTGGCCGCGGCGGCCGGCTGGACCACCTTCACCAGCCACTGGATCGCCCCGTTCGGCACCATCTTCCTGCGCCTCCTCCAGTTTATCGCGATGCCGCTCGTGCTGGCCTCGCTGGTGACGGGCGTGGCGTCGCTTTCTAATCTACAGAAGCTCTCGCGTATCGGGGGGAAAACCCTCGCGATCTATATGGGGACGACGCTGATCGCCCTCATCATCGGCCTCGCCATCGTGAACGTCCTCAGGCCGGGGGACTCCGTGCCAGCGGAGATGCGGGATCGCCTGCAGGCCACATATGCAACCGACGCGGCCTCGCGTCAGCAGCAGGCCGAGGCGGCCAGTAGCCGTGGACCGCTCCAGCCGATCGTCGACATCTTTCCGGGTAATTTTTTTGAGGCCGCCGGCAACAACCGGAATATGCTCCAGGTCGTCTTTGTCGCCATTTTCTTTGGCATCGGGCTGCTGATGATCCCGAAAGACAAAAGTGAGCCCATGCTCCGCCTGTTCGAAAGCCTCAATGAGCTGGTGATCAAACTGGTGGATATCATCATGTATTTCGCACCGATCGGGGTGTTCGCTTTGCTGGCGGACACGATCACCAGTATTGCACAGGGCGGGTTGTCGGACATCGTCGAGCTGGTCGGGGCGCTCGGGTATTACTGCATAGCGGTTATCCTCGGCCTGATGCTCCACGTGGGCATTGTCTACACCGGTATGCTGAAGCTCTTCAGCCCGATGCGCATCGTCGACTTCTTCCGCGGGTTTGCGCCGGCCCAGTTGGTGGCTTTCTCCACCTCGTCGAGCGGCGCCACGCTGCCTGTGAGCATGGAGTGCGCGGAGAAAAACCTGGGCGTTTCGGAAGAGGTCTCGTCGTTTGTGTTACCGCTCGGTGCGACGGTCAACATGGACGGCACCGCCCTCTACCAGGCCGTCGCGGCGGTATTTATCGCCCAGACGCTGGGGATGGGTCTGGATCTGGCCGCGCAGGCCACCATCGTGTTTACGGCGCTTCTGGCGTCCATCGGCACGGCCGCGGTGCCGAGCGCCGGCATCGTCATGCTGGTCATCATCCTGGAATCCGTGGGAATCCCGAGCGCCGGCATCGCGCTCATCCTGGGGGTCGACCGGATTCTGGACATGCTCCGGACCGTCACCAACATCACCGGCGACGCTACCGTAGCCGTGATCGTCGCCCATAGCGAGGGGCAGCTCTCGATACCGACGAGGCAGTGATCATCCCCCAATATCCAACAGACTCACGTCGCGGCGGGCGGGGTCGGCGGTAGGGCCGGCTCTGGACGGATGCGGGCGTCGTAGTCGAGGCCTGGATAGAGGCAGTTCAACCGCTCAATGCGTACGAGTAGATGCGGCACGCAGACCCATTCGAGGGACAGGAAGATCGCGTCTTTACGGACGGCGAGCTGGGCGGTGTCCCGGCTGGCGCAATCGATGCACGTTTTCATGGTAACCCCGGCTAATCGATGGAATCGCCCGGGATGATGTAGCGCCTCTGGGGTGATGGCCTGAGGAACTGGTTCTAAAGATACCTGCCCTAGAGATACAATGCGAGTCCGAATTTTGCAGCGGCGTTTCGGAACGCGCTGGCTTCCGCGTTGGCGACAGGGTCGCCCTGGGCAGCGTCCATTGGCTCGCTCCCGGTGGCTTCGCGCGAAAATTTGCCCTCCTCGGCGTGGATCGTGAGGCGATAGCTGACATGGACGCGGTTCGCGGCGGCGTAAATCGTAGTGACGGCGCCTTCCCAGCCCGGTGCGAACTGGTCCAGAATGGCGATGGTATCGTTCAGGTTGAGGTATTTGACGCGCCGGCCTCCGACCTGCCGGCTTTGAATGACGTGCGCGGGGATCGGTTTACGGAGGTCGTTCAGGATCTGGGATAGCGGCCGGCCATAGGGCTCGTCATGGTCGCGAATCTGGAGTTCCATGCAGGATGTCTTCGTCGTTTGGGGGTGATACCGGAAGATGAACAGCCGGATCGAATGGATGATTCTACTGGATGATTCTACAGGCGCCGCGCCGCCCGCGTCAGCGGATAATCGTGGCCAGCCGGTTGACGACGCGTTCGCCGTCGGGAAGGGACGCGTGTAGCCGGAAGACATACGTTCCCGCGGGCAAATGGGCTCCGGAAAAAGCGATCTCTCGCGCGCGGCCGCCCGATAGGAGGGTCGCGGGCGAGGCGTGAATCTGCCGGCCCAGCATGTCGATCACTTCCAACCGTACCAGCGCCGCCGTCGGGAGATCGAACTGGAGCGTCGTCTGGGATGCAAAAGGATTCGGGAAGTTGCCGTAGACCAGAAATGCGTCGGGCAAGATAGATGGATCCTCGGATGCGGTGCCGCCCGCATTACTGAGTGAGCCATTGGCAAGGTCTGACGCCGGCGACCCTTCGTTAAACACGAACCGCTCAAAACGAAGATCGGTCGTCCCCGTCCCTACGAACCGGGCATGGAGCGTGAGCAACGTGCCGCCACCACTGAGAAATCCCGCGCCGGCGCCGGCTATGACCACACGGTCGGCCGTGCTGAAATTCGTAGTCAGAAACATCGTTTCGGCGAGGAAGCCGGCCGTTGTGACGCTGTCCACGCGAACGATCGTGGAGTCGAACGATACGATCAGATTAATCGCCACTACGTTGAGGTCGGTCGTGTCGCCCACACGTACGGGAATGTCTATTTCAGGCGCTGTGGTCACCGTGTCGGGCAGCGATACGGCAATCGACTGCGCCGACGTGGACCCCGGGGCAAGCCACAAGATGCCTGGCAGGGCAATGAGCAAAACGAGTATACGAGACGTCATGTGTTCAGAGCCAGATCACGAGCTCGGAAGCGACAGCGGGGGCCAGCGCGTCCGGATCGGACGATTAGTAACGTGTGTGTCAACGATCTGAAGGTGGTGCGAAAGTGAGACCGCGTCAGAGCGGGGACAACGGGCTCAGGACTAAGTCGTCGCAACCGATCGGGTTCCTGGAAATCTACCACGAACCCCGGCAATGATCGTTCCGCGCCATATAGTTAGGGGTTGTCTTTTAACCGGCGAAACGCTGTATCTTGGCCGGAGCGTCACCTTTCCCATCTATCCCCCCATACCGATGGCTGCCTCCACCCGCTTCTGTTTTACATGGCATGCCGGCAGGGTCCGGTACCTGTTCATAGCTGTCTTTCCAGTGGTCTGCCTGGCCGCCTGCTCCCCCACCGAAGCGCCGATGA
Organism: Rhodothermales bacterium; assembly: GCA_034439735.1. Lineage (NCBI taxonomy): Bacteria > Pseudomonadati > Rhodothermota > Rhodothermia > Rhodothermales > Rhodothermales bacterium. The sequence goes on from JAWXAX010000025.1 coordinate 5,682, forward strand.
ACGCCCGCACCGATCCCGAATTCAACTACCGCCGCACCCTTCCACCGCTGCTACAGACCGAATCCGGGAGCCCCGTTCAGAGCCCGGAATCGTGGCGGGAAGTTCGCCGGCCGGAATTGGTGCGCCTTGTTCTCGAGCATGAATACGGCATCATGCCGCCCCCGCCGGCCGAAATCGGCGTAGAGGTGCTTCAGGAGGATCCCGCGTACCTGGACGGCGAGGCCGTCAAGAAACTCGTCCGCCTCACAGTAGGCCCGCCCGGGACGCCGACCATCGACGTGCTACTCATCGCCCCGTCCGGCGTGCAGGGCGCCTCTCCCGTCATCCTGGCCCTTAATTTCATGGGTAACCACGCCACCATCGACGATCCGACGATTCCCTTGACGCCCCACTGGTTGCCCGATCGCGGCGAAGGGGTGGTGGATAACCGCGCCACGGAGGCGGCACGGGGCACGGTGGCGGACCGATGGCCATTCCGGGAAATCATAACACGCGGGTATGCGGTGGCAACGTTTTATCACGGCGACGTCGATCCGGATCGCGACGATTTTACGGACGGCATCCACCCGCATCTGCCCGTAGCCGGCAGCGTGGAGCGAACCGATACCTCCTGGGGCACCCTGGCGGCATGGGCCTGGGGGATGCAGCGGGGAGTCGACTATCTCCTGCAGGAGCCCCTGGTCGACCCTGCGCGAATCGCCGTCATGGGGCATTCCCGGAATGGGAAGGCAACGCTCCTCGCGGCGGCGACTGACGAACGCATTGCCCTGGCCATCTCCAATCAATCGGGCTGTGGCGGCGCGGCGATCAGCCGCCGGCGGGTGGGCGAAACGGTCGAAGCGATAAACACAGCGTTCCCGCACTGGTTCAACCGCCGGTTTCGTACCTACAACGGCAACGAAGACGCGATGCCCATCGATCAGCACAGCCTCCTGGCCCTCATCGCCCCGCGTCCGCTGCTGGTGATGAGCGCCGAAGCAGATACGTGGGCGGATCCGCTCGGCGAGTTTCTGTCGCTCGTCGAAGTGGATCCCGTGTATCGATTGTTACGCGGCGACAGCCTCGCTTCGCGCGATATGCCGCCAGTGAACACGCTCATGCGCGGAGCGCTTGGCTACCATATTCGGCCCGGCGAGCATGGCGTGGGCGTCGCGGACTGGATGGTGTTCATCGACTTTGCGAATGACCACTTCGAAGGGCGTTAGCGGCGCAACGTCACAAGGCGCGCCGTAGTGAAATCCTCACCATCGACCCGGATCAGGTAGACGCCGTCTGCGAAGCCGGCGGCGTCGAGGGTGAGGTAACGCACAGCGCCGGCGTCGAGTGATTCGTCCAGCAACACCGCGAGTTGTCTTCCGAGCAGGTCGTACATGGCCACTCGGACGCGTTCCGATCCCCGGACGCCCACCGCGAGTTCGGCCCGGCCGGAGAACGGATTCGGGTACGGGGAGATCACCAGGAAGCGCTGATCGGGGCCGATGAGGATATCGATGGGGTCACTCACCGTTTCCGTCCCATCCAGGTTGCGCTGGCGAAGTCGGAACGTGCCCACGCCCTGCGATTCGGGGATGAAGCGGAATTCGTAGGGCTGTCCGGAGGTGGTGATCGTCGTCGCATTGACGTTGCCGATTGGGACGAAGGATTCCGCCGTCCGCTGCTCGACGGTATACCGGATGCCCGGGAGGCTGGAAGAGGCCTCCCAGGAAAGAACAATTTCCAGACCCGAGAGGCGCCCGGAGAAGGACACGAGACGGATGGCGGCGGGGGCGCTGCACGCGGTGACGAGCGGCAGGCCGCAGACGGGCTCGACGCCCAAAGCGCGATACGGCTCGGTATTCGGGACACACAGTCCTGGCGTATTGTCGGTCAGTGCGCAGGTAAGGCCGGCGGCGGCCCGCTCGGCCAGCGCCAACGGCACAGGTCCGCTGAGGTTATTGCCCGAAAGGTCCAGATCGGTCAGCGCCGGCAGGGCGGCCAAGGGCACGGGCAGGCGGCCGGCCAGGTTGTTGGCCGGCAACGTCAACCGCACGATCAATTGGTCCTGACATCCGACGCCAAACCACTGGCAGGCGGACGACGTTTCGAACCAGCCGTCCCGATTCGTCCACTCCGGTCCCCCAGTCTCGTAAAATACCTTCTCGAGGGCGGCGCACTCCTCGCCCGAAATATCCGTGAGGGCCCTGCAGTACGAACAGTCTGCTCGGGGCCCGAGGTTGCATACGCCCTGAGTGCCGTACAGCGGCGTATCCGGGTGACACAGGCCACCCGTGTTGTTCTCAAGTTCACAGACGTTCAACCGGGCAAGACGGGTCGCAGCGCTCGGAGAGATGGCGCCGACAAAGGCGTTGTTGTAGGCCTTGAGGAATCGCAGACTATCGTGTTCGACGAGCGACTGCGGCAGGCGCCCCGTGAACCGGTTGTTCTGGAGCTGAACGCTTTGGAGGCCGGCCAGGCTATCCCAGACCTCTGGTAAGGAGCCGACAAACTGGTTCGATGAGAGGTCAATGTGACGGAGGCGATTGAGACGGGCCAGATCGGGAAGGATGGTGCCTTCGAGATTGTTTTCGCTCAGGTCGATCTCCTCCAGGGCTTCCATGCCGTACAGCCGGGCGAACACCGGCCCATCGAGCTGATTCTCATCCATCTTGAGGATGCGTAGCTTTTTCAGATTGCCATACTCGACCGGGATATTGCCGCTGATATTGTTTCGGCTGAGATCCAATACCTCCAGTTGTTCGAGCGACCCGAGGGCCGAGGGCAGGTTGCCCTCGATGCGGTTAAAGTAGCCGCCGCCGACCGTGTTGTTAAGGATGAGCGTACGCAGTTCCGGGAGCAGCGCGATGGATTCCGGGATAGAGCCGCTCAGATCGTTGTCGTGCAGGATGATCTCGGTGATGTTGCGCGGCCACTCTTTTACACTGCAATCGACACCCTGCCATTCACACACGTTGCCGGCGAGCAGCCAGCCGGTGTTGGTCACCCAGGTGGTGCCGTTTAGACTGAAAAATAAATCAAACATCGCCTGGCACTCCGATACCGGCACCTGCGTCACGAGCATGCAATCGACTGGACGCTGGGCGCTGGCATCCTGGCTTTCGCCAACCGATACCGTGAACAGGGTGGCGAGGAGGGCCGTTCTGAGAGAAACCGTCATCCGCGGTAACAATGGCCTGGTTCAGAGGGGAGATGGATACGAAGCGGGCCCCGTTTCGTTCGGAAGCCCCATGTAGAACACCCCACCGCCGGGCCGTGACCAGCGCCGAGATTATGGGGTGGGTTGCAGGAAGGCTTCCGGCTTCAGGTTAGGCTTGAATTTGTCGCCGAAGCCCGAATTGTTGGGTTCGTAGATGCCTTCAATGCGGACATCCGCGCCTTCGGGGGTGATAAGATCCTCCCGACCTATGGCCCAGAGGATGCCTTGAACGGCCAGCCGGCGCATGGACTCCTCCTTGAAGTCGTACGGATGGCCGAGTGTGGTGAAGAACACCCGCGCGGTATGGCCGGCGGTTCCGGTGTAGGTCTTGGTCCAGGCGACGGGATTGGTCAGGGGAAACTCGTCGAGCCGGTTGTTCTCCTGGTGCCCGGAGCGGAGGGCCGTGCCGACGAGCAACGGCCGGCTGTCGCCCGAGAGTTCGTACGCCCCGCCATCCACATGGTACAACCAGGAATGGGCCTCGAACGGCGTCACGCCGCGGAGGATCGGGTGCCCCGTTTTCCAGGGGATGAGTTGGACGTCCGTGAGCGGCTTGTTGCCGTCGTCGAAGTGACCGTGGTGCGTGATCCACTTCTGGCCGAAGACGTTGGCCGGCCAGGTCTCGTTAAACGCGGCGCGGGTCGGATCGTCCTTGTAGAGGAAGGCATGGGTGGAGGTGCGGAAGCCGGCGACTGGTTTGCCGGACTCCACGAAATCCACGATGCGTTTTAACTGGTCGTCCGGCAGTGCCCTGAATCGGGTGAAGACGACCATCATATCCGCCGTTTCGAGCGCCTCGAGACCCTGGATGTTGTCCAGCACATTCGGGTCGACCACACCGTCGGCATTCAATGCGAAGCAGACCGTGGTTTTGAAGCCGTAATTACGCTCCAGCATGCGCGCAAGCATGGGCATCGACTCTTCGGAGCGATACTCTTCGTCGCCCGTGACAAAGACGATGTGCGGGGCTGCCGGCAGAGGCGCCGGGGCCGGCTCTGCCCGGAAGTCCATCATCAGGAGCAGGACGGTCAGTACGGGAATGGCGATGGGGAGGATCAGGCGCATGGAGATGTACAGTCGATGGGTGTCGCATACGGCAAGTCATAAGAATACGAATGCCCGGGCATCAATTCTTGTTGCGCGTGTTACGCAGCCTATGTTTTTTCTTCGTAGGTTAAAACTACCTGGGGCGCAGCAACCCGCATGCGCGCCGATGTCTGGGAGCAACAGGGAAATAGCCATTGACAGGGAAATAACATTTGATGGTGGAGATGATCCAGCGGTATTTATCCAGGCTCATGTATGGCGTCGTGCTGGGAAGCCTATGTCTAACGCTAGGCTGTTCGGGCGGCCTCGGCCTGAACACGAGGTCGGTGATATCACGGCCTCAAAACTGGCAACTCGTCTTGACGCGGCTGCGCGTCGTCGATGCTCAGGAGGATCGTTCGTTTCTGGGCGTTCCCCTGAGCAACGGCGACGAGCCCTATATCGTGATTTTTAGTTACAGAAGCCGCTTCGGTCGTTCAGGCACGACGGAGGTTACCGTCAATCGATACGAGAATAGCGACTGGAGCGGTGGGCTCCGCGCTGCGCAGACAGCCACAATTCCAGGTGACATGGGGATCATGCGGTTTGACGGTGTGGAGAGCGACGAAGTGATTGGCTTTGTCGCGATCGCCTTCGAGTCGGACCGCTCTCCCTGGGCTGTGATGCGCAACCGGGTGAAGGAAGTGACCGAGTACGTGAGAACCAATGTGGCCCGAAGCGTCGAGGAACGTCGTACGCCCAGCTTCGAAACATCCAACTTTATAGACGAATTACACCTTGCGCTCCACGATGCGGTCGTCCCCCTCCGCCAACCCCTGGTGACGGGTAAGGCGATTGAAAACGTAGTGTTTTCCGCCGGCGACACCGATGAGATGATAGGAGTAAACTCCGCCATCTTCATGCGCTCAGCCCCAACAGAGGCCTACAGTCTTCCCCACTATCGCAATGGTTTCCTCTCGGATCAGCTGTCGAACACCACATTCGACCTTGAGGGCCGAGCGCTGATCTTTGAGAGTACCGAGATGGAAGCCAGGTACGATGTGGAATTACAGGTGGGCCAGTTCTGATTCTTATTACCCATGAACAAGACACCCGCGACGTCTATGACACGATTCTCCATGCCTTCGCGAATGGTATCGCTGGTTTTGATCGCGATTACCCTCGGCCTGCCGTCGGCGGCCTCGGCTCAGATGGTGCAGTACACCACGGAAACGACCTTCAAGATCGACGCTTTTGGCGCGATCGGCCGGATGTTCGGTCGCAAACCCATGACGAGTACGACCTATGTCACCCGCGAACAGATGGCGACCGTCACGGGCGACGCCGGCTCCATCATCAGCCTGCCCGATCGGATGTTGACATCCGTCGATTTTAAGCGGCGCACCTATACTGAGATGACATTCGACCAGATGGTGGCGATGGCGGAGCAGGTGGCGACGGACATAGAGGCAGATGCACAGGAAGCGCGGGAGGAGTCGCCAGCCGGGGCGGACTCGGTAAAGGTGACATACGATTTCGACGTGTCCGTGGACGACCTCGGCGAATCGGAAACGATCAGCGGATTTTCTACCGATAGGATGCTCATCACGATCGAGCTGCAGTATACCGCCGAGGGCACCGACGAGTCGGGCCAGACCGAGACGGCCAGCGGCCGGTTCTTCGCCGTCACCGATGCCTGGGTGGGGGAGGGCGTGCAGGGCAACGCCATCGTGAAGGACTTTACACGCGCCTACGCGGAAGCGTTCGCGATGGCCATCGACCAGTCCAGCAGCCCGATCGCCTCACTCGGCCAGGTCCTCCAGCAGGACCAGCGGATCGGTCCGGCGTTCGAACGGATGGCGGAGGAGATGAAAAAGCTCGACGGCACCCCGCTACGCAGTACGACCTATATCGTCACGGTCCCCGAGACGATGGAGCTCGATGTCGACCAACTGCTGGGCCGCAAGCAGGCCGAGAAGAAGCGCGGCGGTGCGCTAGGTGGCATCGCCCGCTCGGCCCTCCGTTCCCGCGGGATTCCGGTTGGCGGCGAGGCGCCGAATGACGCGCCGCCCGCGGAGCAGCAGACGCTCCTTACGATGACCGAGGTCTATACCTCCATCGAAGAGGTAGCCATCGATCCCTCCCGATTTCAGGTCCCGTCCGGCTTCACGAAAGAGGCCCCGCCAACGATGGGAGCGCAGAATAATTAGAGGCGTGAGACGCTCCACAGGAGCGTCTCTACAGGAGCGTCTCTACAGCCCATCACGGCATCAATTAAACGAATCACAGGCGTCCGTATTCCCGCTCCGGAAGCCTTTCTGAAACCATTCCATGCGTTGCGCGGAGGAGCCGTGGGTGAAGGATTCGGGTTGTACGCGTTGGCCGGCCATGCGCTGAAGCCGGTCGTCGCCGACGGCCGAGGCCGCCGCAAGGCCTTCTTCGATATCTCCTTCCTCCAAAATATTCCACTGACGCTGCGCATGGTACGCCCAGATCCCCGCATAACAGTCAGCTTGTAGCTCCATGGCCACTGAAAGCGCATTCGCCTCCGCACGGTCGGCGCGGCTCTGCAGCTGACGCACCTGGCGTTCGATACCCGTGATGTTCTGGACATGGTGCCCGATCTCGTGGGCGATGACATACGCAAAGGCGAAGTCGCCGGGAGCGCCCAGTCGCTGGAGTTCACGCAAGAAGCTGAGATCGAGATACATCTTGAAATCCCCCGGGCAATAAAACGGCCCCGTTGCGGCGGTGTTGTAGCCGCAGGCGGACTCGACGGCGCCATCGTACAATACCAGTCCCGGCTGCTGATAACGGCTGCCGGCAGCACTGAACAGCGCGGTCCACACGTCCTCCGTATAACCCAGGACTACGGTGGTGAAATCGGCGGCCTCATCCTGTACGCCGCCGGCTTGTGCGGGTGTCGGTTGGCTGTTTTCAGTCGTCATTTGCTGTAGTAGCGCCGTAGGATCCTGCCCCAGCAGCAGACTAACCAGCAAGGCGACGATCGCCAGACCACCGCCCATTTTGATACCGCGCCCCATGGGCGCGCGACCGCCACCGCGGCGGTCATCTACATTCGAACTCCGCCGGCCTTCTTTCCAACGCATAGTGGTCTTCCTCTGTGAGATAGGTATCCGGGTCAATTCAAGGAATATACGCCACCGCGGTCGACATCAACCAGAGGGCCGGGTTTTGATGGCTGTTGTCGACTTGGACCAACAAAAACGGGGAAGCGCGGCTCGCGCGCTTCCCCGTAGGCTGCATCGATGAGGCGTGGGGCTATTTGAGCAGGGTCATAAGGCTGGTCAGCGCGCCGGCGGGGGTTTCGAGGCGGTAGAGGTACATCCCGCTCGGTAGGTCGGCGGCATCGAAGGTGGCTGTATGCTGGCCGGCGGCAATCGATCCATCCACCAGCACGCTCACTTCGCGTCCGAGCATGTCGAACACACTCAGGCGAACCTGGGCGGCTTCGGGTAGCGAGAAGCGGATGGAGGTGGTGGGATTAAAAGGGTTCGGATAGTTGCCATCGACAGAGAAGGTCGCGGGAAGGGTAGTGAGTTCAGCTGTCTCGTCCGTCGTCGACTCAGCCACGCTCCCCTGCACGGAGCGATCCAACTTCTTGTTCAGCTGGCAAGCGCCGGGTCCTGTCGCTCCGGTATTGAAGGATTCCAGCGCCTCCTTGATCCACTCGCCGTGATCCCATTTGCGCTGGTTGTTGCCGATGCCACCGTGTGCGATCAGCCATTGGTCGGCCATCGCGATGGCATGGGCAACGGAAGAGCCGTCGGCCCCTTTGGCCACATTCAGGTGGGCGGCGATCAGTTGCTCGGCGAGGAGGATAGACTTGTCCCCGCGAGGGTTCTTGACCATCATATCCAGCATCGTCCGCTTCCCGTAGGTCACGCCGCCAAGAGTGATCTGACGGATGGGCCATTCGGCCGGGTTTTTCTTCCAGTAGCGCAGCGCGCAGGTGCAGCCGTTGTCGACGGGGGCCGGCGGGGTGAAAACGATATTGTCGAGACCGCCCGAGCCCTGGTGGGCCATTGCAATTCGGACCACACCTGCCGTGCCGGTGCCTTCGGCGCCGCTATCGGTGCGGACGACGGCCACACCGTTGTTGCCGGTCATCGGCGTCGTGAACACGCCGATCAGCACCCCTTCGGCATCAAACAGTTCGACATTTTGATACTCATTGTTTTCGCGGTCGATGACCGTGAAGGCAAACAGCGTCACCGGTTCGGGGAAGCTCAGGGTGAAGGTGGAGGCACCACCTTCATCGTCCGGGTCGGTCACGCCGGCTACGCCCTGGCCGAAGGGGGCGATTTCTTTTGGATACTCGTGGACGATGAGCACGTTGCCCAGCGCCGTGGTATTGGCATACGGCGCGCGGCCGCCTTCAAAACCGACCCCGGGCCCACTGAACTTCGCGTTCGGGCTACCGAGGTCGGGGTCGCTGCCGGTACAGCCGTCGGCGCAGTGAGAGTCGAACAACACCGCGGCGTTGGACGCCGGCGTGTTGGTGAGGTTGGAGCCGAAGACGCGGATCGGCCCATAGCCACCGTCGGCGCGGACGGAGTCGACCACCTGGCCCTTGGTCATCGCGTCGAAGGTGATGGTCTGCACCTGGGCGCGCAGCGGCGCGGCGGTGAGGCCAAGGAATACAAGGATTGCAAGAAACGGAAACAACCGGGGGTGCTCGGCGCAGGCGGTCCAGGGGGAAATCGCATCACGCATAAAATATCGGAGGAGTTGGGGCGGCAGGCCGCACGATGAGGGGGTTCGTGGTGGGTGGACCAAGTAACGAAGAACAAGGGGCGCTCCCGTGCGTGTTCTGGCGTATCGCGGCAGACTGATAGTTGTAAGATGAGCGGGTTTTCCACGCCAACCGCATGGGAGGATCGCAGCCACCCCGGCTGCGCCGCTGGCTTCCCGCGCGGGGATGAGTAAGCGCACGCCCCGCTCCAGAAGGCCCTCATGGCACGATTTTGAGGGTGCCGTTTGGGGATGGTCGGTCGATGCGTATTTTAGCGCCCGCTGTCGACACCCGCCTTTTGGGGGTCGCCGGCCTTTGCGGCCGCTGTGCCTGCGGGGCATGGTAGAGGGCGCTCTGCCTGATGTGCGATGTACTTATCCGGCCGGTGGGCGTCTTGTAGCCTGCCATCCCGGCGTATCAAATTCGATGAAGATATCCCCGATCATCACCAGTACGCTGCTCAGCCTCGTCGTCATCTGGGTGATGGCGCTGTATGAAGTGGGCCCTTTGCAATCCTGCGCGATGGGGATCATGCGATTCCCGTATATCCTGGGGGTTGTACCGCCAATCGCGGGCGTGTTGACGCTGCCCATTTTCTTCCTGATGAACCTTTGCGACCGGCTGGGCATACGAAACAACGGCGTCAGGACAGCCATCGCGCTCGTATTTCAGTTGCCACTGACGTTTTTGATCTCAGCTTTCGTCACTCCCATCGACGATGGCATGATGTGGCGATGTGTGTTTAACATGCCCTGAAGGCCATCCCGGCCAGAAGAGCCTATCCCACCAGTACCCTTATGGCCAAGCTCGAAGTCGTGAACTATAGCGCGGAATGGAATCCCGTACACAACAGCGGGTTCATACGAGCGGTTTTCTCAAACGGTCAGCAGGCTGAACTGCCCATCGATTCGACCGAGGAGTTCATTGCGGTGATGATGATGCTGGAAAAGGCGCCCGTATTCCTCGACACCCGAACGATGGATCTCGCCATCGCGCAGCGTAGCACCGGAAAGTAAAGGGGCGTCAACGGAGGACTGCGTCAGGGGGGACGGTAACAAAGCGACCGGTCCGGTCGTTATTGAACTGACACCCCCATCCGGAGCGCCCGTGTGGCCGTAAGCAGTACATGATTGGGCGCGCTCGGGGACGGGTGGATCTACCATGCATTCACATCCCTTAAGGTACGCATATGAATTTATCGTTTCGTCAACCGCTTCTGAATGGCCGCCTCGCGGCTTTCGCGCTACTGGCGCTCCTTCTGTTGACGCCGGCTCTCGCCGCACGGGCTCAGGTGAGCCTTGGAATCCTTGGTGGCGCCAATTTTTCAGCGTTTGAGGACGTGACGGCCGGCGAGTCGCTGATTGAGCTGGACAATTCAACCGGCTACCATATCGGCGCTTTTCTCGACATCGGCTTCGGGCCCCTCGGCATCCGGCCGGCCGTTTATTACCTCGACGCCGGCCCCCTGTTTAGCGGCGCCGACTTTCTCGACGAGGACGACTTTCATCTGGCCTACGTAAGTGTGCCGGTGGACCTGCGGTATTCCCTTGGCGTCGGCCCCATCAAGCCGTACGTGCTCGCCGGCCCCGAACTGCGCATCCTGGCCAACGGCCAGAATGCCCCTGATGAACTGCAGGACCGGCTGAGCGATCTGGTGATGAACGGCGGCGTCGCGGTGGGCATCGAAATCGGGATTCCCGGCGTCGGACTCACATTGTACCCTCAAATCCGGTACAGCTTTAGCCTGTCGGATTGGCTGGATCGTTCGTATGAGATCGGAGGCGTTTCAATCACGACAGACGATGGGCAGAGGCCGAATATGTGGCTTCTGAGTCTCGGAGTGGGCTTTTAAGCCCCGCCGGGCGCTTGCACTACCTTCGGTATCGTGCGGCCCTCGCACGGCCGATTACCGGGACAAAGATTCACGCGTTCTAGCTTGTCCTTTATCCGTCGGGGCATGCTATATTCCGGGCGTTCGACACGCCCATTTGTATACCTGACGGACGTCCCCGGATGACGAAACCCACCAATCGCACGCGCCTGGCCCAGTACCAGGATGTCGACGCCTCGTACCTGGAAAACCGCAAACTGCAGAAACACGCCGGCTGGGTTCTGCTCTGGGCACTGGGCGTCGGCGCGGTGATTTCGGGTGACTTCTTCGGGTGGAACTACGGCCTCGTTTCGGGTGGCTTCTGGGGTCTGGCGATTGCGACGGTGCTCATGGCGATCATGTACGTTTGCATGGTCTACAGCATCGCCGAGTTGTCCGCCGCACTGCCTCATGCCGGCGGGTTTTATTCCTTCACACGCAGCGCCCTGGGGCCCTTCGGCGGGTTCGTCTGCGGCGTGACCGATACGATCGAGTACGTGATCACGCCGGCGGTGATCGTCGTGGGGATCGGCGGATACATGAACGCGCTCGTCCCGGGCGTTCCGCCCTACGCCTGGTGGTTCATTTCGTACGCCCTGTTTATTGCCATCAACATCCGGGGCGTGGCGCTCACGCTGAAGGTTGGCCTCGTGGTCACGCTCCTGGCTGTGCTGGTGCTGGTGGTGTTCTACGTCAGCACGCTCTGGACAGGTGCTTTTTCATGGGATCTGTTATTTACCGTGGCGCCTGATCCGGGCCAGTCCGCGACGTGGTTGCCGCGCGGCTGGGGCGGGGTGTTTGCGGCCCTGCCGTTCGCCATCTGGTTTTATCTGGCCATCGAACAACTGCCGCTGGCCGCCGAGGAGACCCACGACGTCGTCTCGGCCATGCCAAGGGCCCTGCTGCTTGGCATCGGCACGCTGCTGGTGCTTTCACTTTTCACCCTGGTGCTGAACAGCGGGGTCGGAGGGGGTGCGGCCGTGATCGGGGCCTCCGCGGCGCCGCTCGAAGAAGGCTTTCGGGCTGTGTTCGGCGGTGGCGCCACGACGACGCTGTTGACCATCGTCGCCCTCACGGGCCTGGTCGCCAGCTTTCACACCATCATCTACGCCTACGGCCGTGTGCTCTTTGCCCTCTCTCGCGCCGGCTACTTTCCTCGCTGGATCTCGGTAACCGGGAAAAACCGGACGCCCTACGTGGCCCTCCTCCTCGGCGGGGCGATCGGCTTCGCCGGCGCGGTGGTCATTCACCTGCAGGAAGGCGCCGCCGTCGGAGCCGCGCTGCTGAACATGGCCGTCTTTGGCGCCGTGATCTCGTACGTGCTGGTGATGGTAAGCTATATCAAGCTGAAGATATTTAACCCCGATCTACCCCGCCCCTACGTCAGCCCGCTGGGCATCGGCGGCGCGGTCGTGGGCGTCGCCCTGGCGCTGGTGGCGCTGGCTGCCTGCCTGGCCGTGCCGGATTACCGCCCGGGCGTCTGGGGGACGGTGATCTTCCTCGCTATCGCCGTGGTCTATTTCCTCACCTATAGCCGCAACCGCCTCGTCGCCCAGGCGCCCGAAGAAGAAATCGCGCTGATGACGAAGGCGCAGGACGAGCTGGCACATAAATAACGTCTACGTTTTCCACCCTCCCGTTCCTCTAACTATCCGCCCAACCACTTTTCACTTTTCACTTTTCACTTCTCACTTCCCCCAATGTCTACCCTTACCGGGATGTTGACGCCCGAAATGCTCCAGAACCTCGTCAACACCGGCGAGATCGAAACCGTTCTGGTCGTCTTCACCGACCACTACGGCCGTTTCATGGGTAAACGGTTTGACGCGGACTTTTTCCTGGAAGAAGGCATGGTCCATGGCACCCATGCATGCGACTACCTGCTGACGGTCGACATGGAGATGGAGCCTGTCGCCGGCTACCGCTACTCGAACTGGGAACGGGGCTACGGCGACTTTCACCTCGTGCCGGACCTCTCGACCCTCCGCGTCGCCACCTGGCTGGATCGCACGGCAATGGTCCTGTGCGATATCTACACCGAAAAAACGCACACGCTGGTCGATGTAGCGCCCCGTTCGATGCTGCGCCGGCAGATGGATCGGTTGGCCTCGAGCGGCCTGGTGGCGAAGGCCGGCTCGGAGCTGGAATATTACATCTACGAGGACTCATACCGCGAAGCATCCGACCTGCGGTACACCGGCCTCCGCCCGATGGGCTGGTACCTGGAAGATTATCATGCCCTCCAGGGCACCCGCGAAGAGGTGTTCACCGCGGCCGCGCGCCGGCACCTCAAACACTCGGGCATTCCCGTCGAGAATTCGAAGGGCGAATGGGGCCTGGGGCAACACGAAATCAATGTCCGATACGCCGAGATCATGACGATGGCGGATCGGCACGTCATCTTCAAACAGTGCCTCAAGGAAGTGGCCGACGAACTGGGCCTGAGCGTGACGTTCATGGCCAAACCGGCGGCCGACCAGGCCGGCTCGAGCTGCCACATCCACCTGAGCCTCTGGAAAGACGACGCCAACGCGTTCGCCGGCGAAGAACGCCTCGGCCCGATCGCGTGTTCGCCGCTCTTCAGGTGGTTTCTGGGGGGATGGATGGCCCACGTGCCCGAGATGATGGTGTGCTACGCCCCGACAGTGAACTCGTACAAACGTTACCAGGCCGGCTCCTGGGCGCCCACGCGCCTGGCGTGGAGCCACGACAACCGGACAGCCGGGTTCAGGGTGGTCGGCAGCGGCAAAAGCCTGCGCATCGAGTGCCGCATCCCCGGCGCCGACTGCCACCCGTACCTGGCCTACGCCGCTGCCCTGGCCTCCGGCCTGGACGGCATCGCCAACCGGATCGAACCGCCCGAGATGTTTGATGGCGACATCTACAACGCCGGCCACATCCAGGCCCTCCCCAAAACACTCCGCGAAGCCACCGCCAGCTTCTCCGCCAGCCCCTTTGTCCGTACCGCCTTCGGCGACGACGTGGTCGACCATTACAGCCACTTTTTTACCGTCGAGCAAGACGCCTACGACAAAGCCGTGACGGACTGGGAGCGGAAACGCTACTTCGAGAGAATCTGAAGGATGGGTACAGGTTGGCAGGCCTGTCCTGAGGGACGGCGGCGCCAGCCGACGGACTCGAAGGATTGCAGGTTGCAGGTTGCAGATTGACTTGCCTATCCTGAAGGATAACGGCGCGAGCCACTTTTCACTTTTCACTTTTCACTTTTACCTTTTCACTTTTACCTTTCCCCATGCGTCTTAAAGACAACGTTGCGCTGATCACCGGCGCCGGCGCCGGCATCGGCCGGGAGACGGCACTGCTTTTTGCCCGCGAGGGCGCCCGAGTAGTGGCTGTCGACATCAACGAAGAGCCTGGCCGCGAGACGGTTCGGTTGGTGGAGGCCGCCGGCGGTGTCGCCTCGTTTTTCCGGGCCGATGTGTCGAAAGGGGCCGACTGCGAGGCGATGGTCGCGGCGGCGGAGAAAGCCTACGGCCGGCTAACGGTGCTGTTTAACAACGCCGGCATCATGCACAGCCAGGACGACGACGCGGTATCCACCGAGGAATCGGTGTGGGACCTGACGATGAACGTTAACGTGAAGAGTGTCTTCTTCGGCTGCAAGTACGGCATCCCCGCGCTGCGCCGCGCCGGCGGCGGCTCGATCATCAATACGGCGTCGTTCGTCGCGTTGCTGGGCGCGGCCACCCCGCAGATCGCCTACACCGCCAGCAAAGGCGCGGTGCTCTCAATGACGCGCGAGCTCGCCGTCATCCATGCACGCGAGAAGATCCGAGTGAATGCACTCTGCCCCGGGCCGCTGCGCACCGAGCTGCTCATGAAATTCCTCAATACGGAAGAGAAGAAGCAGCGCCGGCTCGTCCACGTCCCAATGGGTCGATTCGGCGAGGCCGCCGAAATGGCCCAGGCGGCCCTCTACCTCGCCTCAAATGAATCGTCCTACGTGACGGGCACGACCTTCACGGTCGACGGCGGCATCACGGCGGCGTATGTGACGCCGGAATGAATGGGTTGAGTAGGGACACGATACATCGTGTCCCCTCCTTGTCCCCTCCACGCATCCTCCTCCTGGTTAACGGCCGTTTTTTGTATCCCCATGCAGTCATCGTTTGAAGGTCTGGCCATCGGCGACGCGCGAGTCGCGTCCATCGACGGCGCCACGCGCATTATCTACAATCCCGCAACCGGGGCTGCGGTGGCCACTGTCGCCGAGGCCTCCGCGGCGGATGTGGATGTGGCCGTGCGCCGGTCGCACGCTGCTTTTATCAACCCCTCCTGGCGCCGGATGTCCTCGCGCGAGCGCGGCCGGCTGCTCATGAAATTGTCCCTGCTGATCCGCGAGCGGACGGAGGAGCTGGCGCAGCTGGAGAGCCTCAGCGCCGGCAAACCGATCGCCGGCGCCCGTGGCGAAATGGGCGCCGTGGCGAACTGCTTCGAGTATTACGCCGGCGCCGTCAATAAAGTGTTCGGGCAGACGGTGCCGGTGGCGGCCAACGGCACCGGGCTCACCTTCCGCGAGTCGCTGGGGGTCTGCGTGGCCATCGTCCCGTGGAATTATCCGCTCGTGATCGCCGGCTGGAAGCTGGCGCCCGCCCTGGCGATGGGTAATACGGTGATCGTGAAGCCGGCCGAGGCGACGCCGCTGAGTGTGTTGCGATTGGCGGACCTTGCGCTAGAGGCCGGCTTTCCCGCTGGGGTTTTGCAGGTGGTATCCGGGCAGGGGCCTGTCGCTGGCGATGCGCTCGTGGCGCACCCGCTCGTGCGTAAGGTGTCGTTTACGGGGTCCACCCGGGTGGGCGAACACGTGATGCAGCGCGCGGCGGCCGGCACGAAGCGGGTGTCGCTGGAGATGGGCGGCAAGTCCGCTAGCATCGTCTTCGCCGATGCCGACTTGGAAGCGTGTATCCCGTCGTCCGTTTATGCCGTGTTCGACAATACGGGGCAGGACTGCTGCGCGCGCAGCCGCATCCTCGTGCAACGGACTTTGTTCGACCGATTCGTCCAGCGGTTTATCGATCGTACGAAAACACTGGTGATCGGCCCGACGGACGACCCGGCGACCGAACTGGGACCCCTGATTTCCCGGGCTCAGCGGGATCGGGTGGTCAGCTACATGGACATCGGCCTCGCCGAGGGCGCCGAGCGCATCTACGGCGGCGACATGCCGGCCGGTCCGGGACATTACCTGGCGCCATCGGTGTACGTGAACGTGAACGCCGATATGCGGATCATGCAGGAGGAAATCTTTGGCCCCGTCGTGGGTATCATGCCGTTCGACACCGAAGAGGATGCCGTTCGCATCGCCAACGACAGCCAGTATGGCCTCTCAGGGTCGTTATGGACGCGCGACGTGGGGCGTGCGCTACGCGTGGCGCGGGCGATGGACACCGGCATGGTGTCAATCAATAGCAGCTCGAGCGTCCACATCGAAATGCCCTTTGGCGGTGTGAAACAGAGCGGCCTGGGGCGTGAACAGGGCATGGCAGCGTTGGAGCACTACAGCGAGTACAAGTCGGTATTCATTGCGAACGACTGAAGCCCAGATGGTCACACCCGTACTACTTGCGATCGGCGTTGTCGCCTGCGGCCTCCTCCTCATTGCCGAATACCGCCGGCAGACCGGCGGCATCATGTTCTGGAAGATGGTGGCGGCCTCCGTGTACCTCGCCCTTGCGGCGCCAGGGGTTGAAACAGCATACGGTCGCCTCCTGATGACGGCGCTGGCGCTGTCCTGGATCGGGGATCTATTGCTGCTGTTCGATCGGAAGCCGGCGTTTTTCCTTGGGGGCCTCGGGGGATTCTTTCTGGCCCACATTGGATTCACGGTGGCCATGTACGCCTACGGGTGGGACCTGGTCGTTTTTGTGGGCATCTACCTGTTCCTCGGCGTTCTGGCGCATGTCTGGATCTGGCGCGGGTGGCTGACGCACCACGTCGCCGGCGGGATGCGTGTCGCCGTGCAGCTGTACCTCGTGGCCATTCTGGTGATGGTCGCCGCCGCGATCAGCGTGTCCTGGCAGCATCAGGCGCCCGTGTTTGCCGTGGCCGCTCTCCTGTTCGCCGTATCCGACGTCGCCGTAGCCCGGCAGCAGTTTGTCGAAGCGACCTTCGAAAACAAGATCTGGGGGTTGCCGCTGTACTTCTCGGCGCAATATCTGTTTGCGCATACGGTCGGCGGGCCGTGACGCGGAATCGATGGAGGGCCCTCAGGGGTCTTGAGTACCCCTGAGGGCTGATCAACGCAGCGTGTTGTCGCAGACTCAGTCCCTTCCTCACCCTCCCATGGAAGCGCTCGCCGTCGTCTCACCCAGTTCCCAGCCGGGGCGGTATTGGCGTCGGAGCATGGCGTTGGCTTCCGGCACGTTCGTGATCTCCATCTTCTCGGCATCCCACTGCAGGCGCCGGCTGGTCAGCAGCGCGATATTGCCCAGGCAGGTCGATTCCGCCAGATCTTGCACGTTCTGGAAGCTGCCGGCCGACTGCCGGCCTTCGCGGATGGCGGCGATCCATTCGTCCGTCCCGTCGAGCACCTCTTGTTCATCCGTCTGAATGGCGCCTTCCATGGCCTTCATGCGGCTTTCGGGCAATAGCTTGAAGTCGCGGCAGTGGTAGTCGCCCAGGATCTTGCCGTATTCGCCGACGAGCATCATGCCCTCCCTTTCGAACTCCTGGCCGGCGTCGTACATCTCTTCGGGGATTCGGGGGGTCATCCCGCCTTCGTACCAGAATATATCCACATCCTTGTGTCGGAAGTGGACCGTGCCCCCGTTGGGGAAAGCCACTTTGGAGCGGCGCCATTGGCTCTGGTTGCCGGCTATGACGGCGCTGTTCGAGGAATGGCCCTCGATGGTGAGTGGCGCGCCGGGGTTCAGCATACGGTAGATGCGCCACAGGCTGTAGTTGCCCATGTCGCCCAGGCAGCCACTCCCGTAATCCCACCAGCCCCGGAAGAGCGCGTGGGTATAGTTGAGGTTGTAGGGTCGGTCCGGCACCGGACCCTGCCAGAGTGCCCAGTTCAGCCCCTTTGGCGTTTTTTGCTCGGGCAGATAGTCCATCCACCCCTGCGGCCAGACCGGGCGCGCGGTCCAGTTGTGTACCTCTTTGACTTTGCCGATCACGCCGGCATCGAGCCAGCGCTTGAGCTTGTGCCACTCCGCGTCGTTCTGGTAGGCCATCTGATGGGTGACGAGGCCGGTCTCGCGGGCCGTTTCGACGGCAAGACGAACCTCATGGAGTGCATTCGACAGTGTTTTATGGGTGATGGCGTGTTTGCCATGGTTCATCGCGGCGATGCTCACCGTTGCGTGAAGATGCTCGGGCGTCATACAGATGACGGCGTCGATGTCGGGCTCTTTCGCGAGCAGCTCCCGGAAGTCTTCGTAGGTGCGGACGCCCTGGTAATCGTTCAACCCGCGAACGTTCTGGTAGTAGGTGTTGATGATTTCCTTGCCCGGCTCGCGGCCGGCGCGGACGCCTTTTTCGGAGCCCCAGCGAGGCTCATTGATGAACGTGCGGACACGGTCCCGGAGGCCGTTCTGGCTCCAGTCGCGGTAGTCATCGGAGTCCTTGTTCGGGTCGGCGAGCGCCACAATCTGCAGGTTGTCGTTGGGCAACCAGCTGCCCATGAGCATGTTGAATGCCATCGTCCCGGAGCCGACCAGGGCGATGTTGATTTTGTCGCTCGGGGCGATGCGGCCCGGGGCCGCGCGTACGTAACTCGGGAGGATGGTGAAGGCGGCGGATGCGGCGGTGGCCGCAGTGAGGAACTGGCGCCGGTTCAAGGTGCGATCGGGTGTCATGGGCCTATCCGGATGAAACCTGGGACGTGAAACCTGAAACCTGGAATAGCACAACGCAGGCTGCAGATGGAAGGTGGTGGAATCTGCATGGTACAATCGCCGGAGCTGGAAGTCATCACTCGGAAGGGCTTTTTTATGAAGCATTCGCCAGATAGTCTCATAGGATGAGAGGATCCCGATGGACCGTGGGGGCACGCCGGCCGGCGTGC
>JAWXAX010000026.1 GCA_034439735.1 Rhodothermales bacterium
GCACGCCGGCCGGCGTGCAACTTTTTGCGGAAGCACTCGCATTATATCTCAGCCGCTTATCTCACCCTTACCTACGCCATCCTATGAAACTGATGCAACTGGTTCTTGCGCTTGTGGTTACCTTCCAAACGTCGCCCGCAGGGGCGCAATCCCCGGTGCGCGAATCGGAGCTGGTGGGGGAGTGGCGGCTCGTATTTGACTTGAAGAACGAGGCGGAGACGGCTGCGGAGCGCGTCATTCTCAACGCCGTCGATGGCTTGCTCGATGAGATCGACGTCCACTTTACGTTTAAAGCCGGCGGCGACGTGAAGATTGTTTCCCGGGCTTTTGACGACCCCGATAAAGACATCGAATACAGCACCTGGCAGATCAACGATGAGGGTCAACTCCTGCTAGGCGAAAACGAACACGTAGAGATGGATGACGATACGGTGTGGATGCGCGAAGGTAATCGGCTGGTGGCGCTCGAGATGGAGGACGGAGCATACCGCGTTAAAGACGGCATCTACATGGAACGGCAGCGAAACTGAGGGCTTGCTCTTGATTTCTGAATATCGAGAGTCGGATGTGGGGTTCATGGTGCGACCAGAGACGCCGTCCGAAAGCGGTTAACGGCCTGTCTTTTTCTTTTTCCCAGCCGCCCCATCCAACTTCACGATGAGACTGACGGGGCCCTCGCAGTAGACCGACAATTCGATAGCCACTTCAACGGCTTCTTTACACGACTTACCCAGGTAGAGTGCCGTCAGTGCGTAGTCCATGCCGGCCCCGATGGCTTCGTATGTTTTTACATCACGCACGAGCCAGCCGGCGATGTAGAACACGCTGCCTTCGAAGCCGATGAGGTATTGATTTTCGATGCCGGCTTCGCCAGTTTTATCCTTTTTCCAGCTCGAAAACTCAGAGATAAAATCTAGAATGGCGGACTCTGAGGCTTCGTAGGGTTTGTGCGTCTTGCTGAAGATCTGGAGGAGCGCGATTTCCTTCGACAGGCCGACGCCGCCCACCACGAGGTCGTTCACTTCGAACAATTTGGCGAACTTCGTATTATCGCCCTTGGTTTGTGTGATCCCGCGCACGGAGATAGAGTCCGAGGCGATTTCGTAGCCGATTCCCTCCTGTATTTTGCAGACGACAACACTCATTTCTTAACCGAGTTGGTTGGTTGATGTAACGATGAGGGCGGTGAGGACCTGAGGTATTGACGCATCATCGATCCATTTCCAGGACGATTTCAGCCAGCAATTTGAAGAAATCCGGCATGATTAAGACGAGCATAATGACGAACAAAACAACTAGGAGGCAGCAGCCTTTGAGCACGCGCGAAAATAATTCCATTTCGATGGGGATCGTCCGTCGGGAAGGATACAAAACTGAGGGTAGGCGAGTAAGGTTCTGTCGCGGGGCGAGCCGATAGCTGTTGCGAAGTGCCTAACCTCAATTCGGGCTACGTTCTTCTCCAAAAATGCGTATATTGCCGTCCGGCCCCCGGCCCAATTCCAATCCATCATCAGCCCATTCCTGCTCATGAAACTGCCCATCCTCACCCGTCTATATCTCGCGTTTCTCGTCGTCTTTCCGCCGGCAATCTACACATCCGCCGCTCAGGATCCGTTGCGCGACACCCTGTCTCTAGCTCCCGGCCTCGCGTGGGGCGTTGAAGCCGGCACCTGGGAAACCGGTGTGCCCACCACCGGCCCCGGCGCCTGCCTGGTCGGGGACACCTGCTTCGCTACCGTCCTCGGCGACAACTACGCAGAGCCCGTGGAGAGTCGCCTGATCCGGTATGTCTCCTTCACCGTGCCGGTCGCCACACGTAATCCGCGCCTTGAGTTCTGGCACTGGTTCGACTTTGGCGCCGGCGATTCCGGTCAGGTGCAGGTGCGGGTGCAGGAAGGCGAGTGGGAGACGATTTCACCCCTATATACGTTTACGGGAGGCGGCGTATGGACGCGGCCTTCGATTAACCTGGTGCCGTATGCCGGGCAGGATATCCAACTGGCCTTCCTCATCCGTTCCTTCGACGCCGTGGGCACGCCCGGCTCCGACGTTCGACCTGGCTGGTATATTGATGGGGTCCAGATGGTGTCCGGACTCCAGTACTTCGATGCGTTTGAGGACTTTGAGTCCGGCATCCGGGACTGGTCCGTCACCGCCGGCACGTGGCAGGTGGGCGCGCCCACGGTAGGCCCTGTCTCCTGCAACAGCGGCGACGCGTGCGCCGGCACGGTGCTCGACGGTTTCTACCGCGAGCCCGTCGACACCCGGCTTGTCACCGCCCCGGCCCTGGTGCTCGGGCCGGCATCGATCCGCTTTAACCACTGGTTCTCGTTTTCCGATGGGGATACGGGGTCGCTACAGTATCGAATCCTCGATGGAGCCGGCACGCCGGCCGGGGATTGGATCACGCTCGCCGGCCCCTACGTCAATACGAGCAGCAGCGTATGGTCGTCGCCTCCGCCCGTCGTCCTGCCCGTCCCGGAAGGCACGATCGTCCAGATTGGTTTCCACTTCAGCGCCACCGAAGCCGGCGCCGTCGCGGGGAGCGATGTCGCCGCCGGCTGGTTCATCGACGACATCAGCTTCAACGGCATCGGCGACGCCATCCTGCCCGTCACGCTCACCGGCTTTGACGCCGTCGCCGACGGTGACGATGTGGTGCTTACCTGGCGGACGGCCGGCGAGCGCAACAACGCCGGCTTTTACGTCCAGCAGCGGTCCGGAGCGGCTTTTAAGGACCTCGAGTTCGTTCCAGGCGCCGGCACTAGCGATCGGCCCCGCACGTACAGCTATCGGGTGCCGAATCCAGGGCCAGGTCCGCGCCAGTATCGCCTCAAGCAGGTCGATTTCGATGGGGCTTTCGCTCATTCAGCCGCCGTTGAAGCGTCCGTCCGTCTGCGAGACGCCTTCACGCTCGAGCCGGCCTACCCGAACCCCTTTAATCCCGAAACGACGATCCGTTTCGCTGTGCGGCAGGCCGAACCTGTGACCGTAGAGCTGTATAACGCCGTCGGCCAGCGCGTCCGTACGCTGTACAGCGCCACTCCGGCCGCCGAGGCCATCGAAGAAGTGCGCATCGACGGATCCGGGTTGCCGAGCGGAATCTACTTCGTACACCTGAGCGGTGAGGGCTTCCTCGGGACACGCATGGTGACGTTGTTGAAATAGGTGCTGGCAACCGTCGTCGATGCGTAAACATTTCGCAGGGATGGGGCACCCGGTCGGTCTGTCCCATCCCTACGTTCGTCTGTGAGGATCTGACGTACGAAAGCAACCGGAGTCTGCCGGTCGTTTCGTTGTTCATGCGTCACGTTGATTGGGGGAAGTCGCTACCTTCCATCCACTGAGGACCACCATGAACATTACATCGCTTGTCGAGCCGCTGGAAGTAGAGGTACAGCCCGTGCTCGCCGCCATTCTCCCAAGCCATAGCCCATCCGCTTCCGAAACGCTGGGCCGCACGATCGGCGCCGCGTTCGGCGCCCTGCACGCGTTTGTCTCAGGCAACAAACTCACCCCTCTGGGGGCTCCGCGCGCCATCTACAAATCGTTCGACTCGCGGGAGATGCACTTCGTCGTCGCCA
>JAWXAX010000027.1 GCA_034439735.1 Rhodothermales bacterium
CTGAAGTCTGCCCGGCGATTGCGGCCGGCTACTGATGAAGGCGTCTTGTACTGGAGCGCCATCTACGTCCCGATCATCGTCGCCATGGCCGCCAGCCAGGATGTCGCCCGTGCCATGAGCGGCGGAGCGGCTGCGATCGTGGCCGGCGTGCTGGTGGTGGCCGTGGCGTTTGCCCTCGTGCCTGTGGTCGGCCGGATTGGCCGCCCCGCCCCCACTACAGAATCCGGGGAAGAAGCGTGACCGAATTACTGAACGAGTTGCAGTTGGCGCTGACGTCCTACGCGCTGGTGACGGCCTTCGCGTTGGTGGGGCTGACGGTGCTGGTTTCCTACTGGTTTTCCCGGAGATTTACCGCCGGCCGGGTGCATGGCTCCGCCATCGCCATCATGATCGGGCTGGCGATGGCGTATGTGGGCGGCGTGATGACGGGTGGGTCTAAAGGCGTGGCGGATTTTCCGATGCTGGCGGGAGTAGGCTTGATGGGCGGCGCCATGCTGCGGGACCTGGCCATCGTGGCGACGGCCTTCGGCGTCCGGATGGAGGAGTTCAGGTCGACCGGGCTGAGCGGGGTTGTGTCGCTGCTCGCCGGCATGGTGTCGGCCTTTATCATTGGCGGAATAGTGGCGTACGTCGCGGGGTATCGCGATGCGGTGAGTGTGACGACCATCGCGGCCGGCGCGGCGACGTTTATCGTGGGGCCTGTGACGGGATCGGCTCTCGGGGCATCGTCCGACGTGATCGCCCTCAGTATTGCCGTCGGACTCGTAAAGGCGGTTGTGGTGATGATCGGGACGCCATTCGTGGCGAAGTATATCGGGCTCGACAATCCCCGTTCCGCGCTGATCTTCGGCGGGCTGGTGGGCACGACGAGCGGAGTGGCCGGCGGGCTCGCCGCGACCGACGCGAAGTTGGTGCCCTACGGCGCCATGACGGCCACGTTTTACACCGGCATCGGGTGTTTACTCGGTCCGTCTCTCTTTTATATGGTGATCCGGGCGCTTCTCGGCCCATAGGCGACGACCATGAAGTTATTTCACCGCGCATCCACACATGGTGATCGTATCGCATTCCGCACGCCAGACGCGGATCGCACCTACGACGAACTCGTGATCGCAGCGGAAGAAATCGCGGCGATGCTGCTTAACGGCGATGCTGACCTCGCGGAGGCGCGTATCGCCTTCCTCGCGCCGGCGGGCTTCGACTACGCGGCGGCGCAATGGGGCATATGGCGCGCCGGCGGCGTCGCCGTGCCGCTGAGTCTGTCCGCGACCCCGCCCGAGCTGGCGTATACCCTGAGTGATTCTGGCGCCTCGGTCCTCCTGGCGTCCGCTTCCCACGCGGCGTCGCTTGTATCGGTGGCCGCGGCGGCCGGCATCCCGCTCCTCACCATCGAATCCGCCGCCGGCACGGTGCGTCGCGCGCTGCCGGCGCTCGGCCCGGAGCGCCGCGCGCTGATGCTCTACACGAGCGGGACGACAAACAAGCCCAAAGGGGTGCTCACCACCCACGCGAATGTGGAGGCGCAGATAACGACCCTGATCGAGGCGTGGCGCTGGCGCGCGGACGACCGGATCCCCCTCTTTCTCCCCCTGCACCACATCCACGGGATCATCAACGTCCAGTCATGCGCTTTGTGGGCCGGCGCCCTCATCGAACCCTTTCCGAAGTTTGATCTATCCACCCTCCTCCCCCGGGTGGCGGTGGGCGCCTACACCGTATTCATGGCGGTGCCGACGATCTATGTGAAGCTCATCGAACACCTGGATGCCCTGTCGGAAACGGAGCGTGGGCCCGTGGTGGCGGGCTTCGGGCGGATGCGGCTGATGGTGTCGGGCTCGGCGGCGTTGCCGGCGAGTGTACACGAAGCCTGGACGCGGCTCACCGGCCAGAAGCTGCTGGAGCGGTACGGGATGACCGAGATCGGGATGGGGCTGTCAAACCCGTACGAGGGTGAGCGCCGGCCCGGGATGGTGGGCCAGCCCCTGCCCGGTGTCGAAGTGCGGCTCAAGGCCGAAAACGGCGCGATCATCACTACCGAAGGCGAGCCCGGCGAGATCCTGGTGCGCGGGCCGTCGGTCTTCCAGTCCTACTGGAATCGCCCGGAGGCCACGGCCGAGTCGTTTGAGGAGGGCTGGTTTCGGACGGGCGACATGGCGGTGGTGGAGGACGGTTACTACCGGATCATGGGCCGGCTGTCGGTGGATATCATTAAAAGCGGCGGCTACAAGCTCTCGGCTCTGGAAATCGAGGCTGTCTTGTTGGAGCATCCGTCCATACGCGAATGCGCCGTGGTAGGCATTCCGGACGCCACCTGGGGCGAAGCGGTATCCGCCGCCGTCGTGCTGGCGCCGGGCGAATTGCTTACGCTGGAGGATTTGCGCGCCTGGTGTGGGGATCGGCTGTCGAGTTACAAACGGCCGAGCCGGCTGCTGGTCGTGGGTGATCTGCCCCGGAATGCGATGGGGAAGGTGACGAAGCCGGCGGTGGTGGCCTTATTCAGGTAAGCATAGGGAAGTGACCAGGTCATCCAGGTGTCCGGCGAGCGCTTCCGTGAGGCGCCGGCGTTCGTAGGGAGCGCGGGTGGTCGCATCCCCCTGTGGGAGCGTGCCATTCATCCAGCCGCGCACCAGCATCGCGATGGCCTCGGCGATGGCGGGCACATTTTCCGGATCGACGGTGAGGGCGGCCGCGTCGCGGCTCAGCACATCGCGCGCGGCGCCATCCGGCACGAGCCCGAGGATTGGCTTCCGGGTGCCGAGGTATTCGTAGAGCTTGCTGGTTGAAATCTGCGCCTGCCCGGGCCCGGACCCCACCGTGAGCCACAGGATATCGGCTGCCACCACATGGCGTATGGCCTCGGGGTGTGTTTTGTAGCCCGTGGCGGTGACGATGGGGCCAAGCCCGAGGGATGCGATGAGGGCCGGGACGTACGCCGGCAGCAGACCGACGAAGTAGGCCTCCACCACATCTCGCCATTCCGGATGCCGATCGAGGACCCGGGCCAGGGCCTGGAGAAAGAAGTCGGGCTTCTGCCTGTCATAAAACACGCCGCTATATACAAACCGGCATCGTCTGTCCGTTCGTGCGGCACCGTCCTCCGTTCCGTGAGGTGGGTGAAAATCAGCGGCGTCGAATCCCTGGGGGAGCACGGTGAAGGCTTCGGGCGTAACGACGCCGGCGTGTCGGCCAAGCATCGCCGCGCGGATACGGTCGTTGATCGTAAAGATCGCGCCGGCGGCGGTCAAAGCGCGGCGTTCGAGGTGGAGGTGAGCGGCGCGGTGAAGCGCGGTCGGGTACACATGCCGGGGGTTGCCGACCCAGTCATCCCTGAAATCCAATGCCAGGGGGAGATGTGCCTCGGCGGCCAGGCGCTGGCCTATGAGCGCGGCGGTGTAGGGTGGCGCCGTGGCCAGGATGGCATCGAACGGCCGTTCGGCGAGTACGGCCCTGCCGCGGCGGAGGGCGGCCGGCATCCACCCGATTTTGTTGTCCGGCACGAACAGCCAGTGGCTGAGTGCGGCCAGTTTTCGGCGGGAGGATTCAGCGGGCAGGGCGACCTGTCGGGACCTGCCAAAGAGGCGCGTTGGGTCCAGGCTGGTAGTTCGATGGATCGGGATGCCGCGCTGCATCAGTTCGTCGAGCAGCGAGGCGTCGTAGGCGAAGTAGCCGGCGGGGTCGATCGTGAGGACTTCCGGCTGCCAGCCGAATTCGGGCAGGTACTTGACGAATCGCGCGATGCGTTGCACGCCGCTGAGCCCCATCGGCGGGAAATAGTAGGCAACGATCAACACCCGGCGGTCGGCGCGCGGCATCAGGCGTGGGACATACGGTTGGAGAAGCAGGTTCGGGGCGTTAGTTTACGGAGGAACGGCAGGGATTGCTATCGCCACAGGGTTAATTTGGACAAGCACATGGAGAATATCGGGACGATCGTGCTCGCGACGGGCGCGCTGGGCGCCGCGGCATTTGGGATTGTAGAGGCGTTGAAGTGGACGCGGATGGTCGGGCTCATCGGCTACAGCCGGCTGGTCTATCTTCTGGGCCCGATCTGGGGGACGCTCGAGCGCGCCTACGGATCGGCGTACGAGGAAGTCCTCTCGGGCCAGTACCGCGGGGATCACCGCGAGTTGGTGCGCATGATCCGGCAGGGCGTACGGATAGGGCTCACGGCGGACAACGCGCCGCGCGTGGCCGGCTTCCTGGGAGTCGTGGAAGGGGCCGATCTGGCGCAGGCCGCGGCCCGCCTCGGGGACGCCGAGACGATGTCGAAGGAGCACCAGCTCGTGCTCGGACGGTATGAACTGGCCGTGGATGCCCGGATCGAGTCCGCTCTGGCGATGGCTCAGAGCCAGTACGCCGGCAAGATGCGGACGCTCGCTTCCTTCATCGCCCTCGGAATCGGCGGCGGAGTAGGTATCTACCTTTCCGAGCCATTTCTGGGGTTGATGATCGGGATCGCTGCTGTGCCGCTGGCGCCCATCGCCAAGGATCTGGTCAGCGCACTCCAGGCCGCCACGATGGCATTAAAGAGGCCCGTATGACGTATGTCCTGGATTTTCGAGGCGCGAACGTCGGCGGCCCCGTGTTGCCGGGCCAGCTGGTCGAGGGCCGGCTGAGCGCGTTGCAGATGGCCGGGGACGTGACCTTCCTGCTGCACGGGTTTAACGTGGATCGGGCAGAGGGGAAGGCGACGCTCAAGCGTTTCGCCGAACATCTGACGATGGTCCCCCATCACGCTCTGGTGGCTACGTTGTGGCCGGGCGACCACTGGGCCGGCGCCTTCAGTTATAGCGCCGAGGGGCGCGATGCGGATGACACGGCGCTGGAGCTGGCGAAGTTTATCTATACCTACTTACGCAAAAGCACCCGCGTGTCATTCGCCACGCACAGCCTGGGCGCTCGGGTGGCGTTGCAGGTGATTAAGCTCCTAAAACCGTACGGTTATACGTTTGCGCAGGCCTGCCTGATGGCGGCGGCCGTGGACGACTTTAGTCTTGGCGATCCATCGCAATTTCGCGATGCGGCACGCGGCGCGCAGCGGGTGGCGGTGCTCGCGTCGCGGCAGGATCTGGTGCTCAGATACGCCTATCCCGCCGGCGACCTGTTTCAGTCCTGGCGTTTCATGGGGCAGGAAAATTCGGGTCAGGCCCTGGGCTATCACGGCCCGCGGACGCGGGGCAGCCATGCGCCACCCGGCCAGGTGCTGCATACCCAGATTGCGGATCCCCGGAATGCCAGCCATAGCGATTATCTCCCCGGTCCCCGCGCCACCCCGAATCAGCGCGCGGCGATGCAATTTGTGAACGACGCGTTGTCGGGGCGGTCGTCACCCCGGTACCCGTGAAGTGGTTACAGGTTGGCAGGTTACAGGTTGGCAGGTTACGGGTTGGCAGGTTACAGGTTGGCAGGTTACAGGTTGGCAGGTTACGGGTTGGTAGGGCGGAGCGACATCCCTTCGTACCCAATATTACAATCGAATCAGCTGTTTCGGGCTATTGGCGAGGGACTCGGCGGACGTCGGCCCCAGGAGCGCCATATCTTCGATGCGGACGCCGAATCGGCCGGCGAGGTAGATGCCGGGCTCGATGGTGATGACGGCGCCTTCGGGCAGGACGTCCTCGGTCCGAAACGAGACGCTTGGCCATTCGTGGATCTGGAGGCCGACACCGTGGCCCAGGCTGTGGGCGAAGTGAGGTCCGTAGCCTCCCTCCGAGATCACTTCGCGGGCGATGGCGTCCAGCATTTTTCCGGTCATGCCCGCGTGGGCGGCCTCGAGGGCGCGAAGGTGTGCATCCAGGACGATATCGTAAACACGGACCGCCTCGTCCTCGGGTGTGCCGATCGCCACCGTGCGGGTCATGTCTGAGGCATAACCATCTACAAAACACCCCATATCCAGCACGACCAGATCCCCCACTTCCAGCGCTCGGCTGGTAGGCCGCGCGTGCGGCAGCGCGCCATTGGGACCAGACGCCACGATCGGTTCGAACGACATGGCCGAGGCGCCGCGTCGCAGGTGCTGGTAAACGATTTCGGCGGCGAGCTCGTGCTCCGTCATCCTTGGGGCGATAAAGGCCAGGATATCCTCAAAGACCGCATCCGTCACGGCCTGCGCGCGGCGTATGGCGCCAACCTCATCCGATGTTTTGACGGCCACTATGTTCTGAAGCAAGCCGGCCACGGGCACCCATTCGAGCCCCTTGAGGCCCTCCTGGAGCTGATCGAAGAGGTCGAGGGTGAGGTGATCGCTCTGCACGATGACCCGCGTGGCGCCGGCCAGGAGCGCGGCCCCGCTGGCGAAGTCGACCAGGCCGCGGGGGGCGATATGGACGGTGGCTCCGGCCACCTCACGGCTCACTTGTTCGGCGTATCGTCCGTCGGTGACAAAGTGCGCCGTGTCACGAAGGACGATGAGCAGCCCGTTGGAGCCCGTGAATCCGCAGGTCCAGCGGATATTGGGCAGGAACGTGATCAGGGCGGCGTCCGCGCCGTGGTCAGGAAAAAGTGAACGGATGGAGTCGAGACGTTCTTGCATGGTGGGAAGCGGTGATCACCGGCGCGGCCGGCGGAAAAAAAATCCGCCCGAAGGAAGTTGACTCCTACGGGCGGATTCCTGTTCATGGTTCACAAATCGTCGAGCATCGGGGGTGCCTCCGGTCGAAACCGGATAAATCCGCGAATTTCGTACGTTTTGCCCCACCTATCAAACGCGCGTGCTGTAGTTGGGGGCTTCTTTTGTGATGAGAACATCATGGGGATGGCTTTCACGCAAACCCGATGCCGTGATACGGATCATCTGAGCGCGTTCGTACATGTCCTGCAGCGTGGGACAACCACAATACCCCATGGCGGCGCGGAGGCCGCCGACCATCTGGTACACGACTTCGTTCAGCATGCCGCCGTACGGTACTCTCCCTTCGATACCCTCCGGAACCAGCTTCTTGATGTCGTCCTCGACATCCTGGAAATACCGGTCCTTGCTCCCGTCTTGCATGGCGCTGAGGGAGCCCATGCCGCGGTAGCTTTTGTATTTGCGTCCTTCGTAGAGGATGGTCTCGCCGGGGCTTTCTTCTACGCGGGCGAAGAGGCCGCCGATCATGACGCAGTTGGCGCCGGCGGCGATGGCCTTCGCGATGTCGCCTGTCTGCTTGATGCCCCCATCGGCGATGACCGGGATGCCGCGAGCCCGCGCGACGCGGGCACAGTCCATGATAGCCGTCAACTGCGGCACGCCGACGCCGGCGACGACGCGTGTGGTGCAGATCGACCCGGGCCCGATGCCCACCTTCACGGCCGCGACGCCGCGGTCGATGAGGTCCAGCGTAGCCTCGGCGGTGGCGACGTTGCCGGCGATGACCTCGAGGTCACCAAAGCGCGCCAGGATGGCCGAAACGGTGTTCAACACGTGCAACGAGTGCCCGTGGGCGGTATCCACAATGACGAAGTCGACCCCTGCCTCCTTCAGGGCGGCAACGCGCTCCATCACCCCGCTGGAGACCCCGACGGCGGCGCCCACGCGGAGCCGGCCGTGTTCGTCCTTGCAGGCGAAGGGAAACTGGCGCTTCTTCTCGATGTCCTTGAAGGTGATGAGCCCTTTCAAGTAGCCGTCGCGGTCGATGACGGGGAGCTTTTCGATTTTGTGTTGCTGGAGGAGCGCTTCGGCTTCTTCGAGTGTCGTGCCGGCGGGGGCTGTCACGAGGCCCTTGCGCGTCATCACGTCGGACAGGAGGATGCCTGGCTCGTGGACAAAGCGGAGGTCGCGGTTGGTCGCAATACCGACGAGGCGATTGCTGGCATCCACCACCGGGATGCCGCCGATCGAGTACCGCGCCATGAGGCTACGCGCGTTGGCGACAGTATCCTCGGGGTGCAGGGTGATCGGGTCGAGGATCATGCCGCTCTCGGAACGTTTCACGCGGCGCACCATCGCGGCCTGTTCGTCGATCGTCATGTTCTTGTGCAGCACCCCCACCCCACCTTCGCGCGCCATCGCGATGGCCATCTCGTGTTCGGTGACCGTGTCCATGGCCGCTGAGAGCAGCGGCACATTCAGGCGTATCTTTGGCGTGAGCTGGGTTTGTGTGTTGGCTTCGCGGGGCATGATATCCGATCGGCCGGGCACGAGCAGCACGTCGTCGTACGTCAGGCCGAAACCCCGGATTTTCGAGCCGGCAAGCGCGCCGTCTCCTTCTATTTCGAGGCGGTTATCCATGTCCTTATATCAGTTTGACGAGGCGTTTGAGTTTTTTGACTTCATGCGGCTGGAGCCGGCGCCACTTGCCACGGCGCACCCCGTCGGACGTAAGGCCGGCGTAGTTGACACGTTCCAGGTGTTCGACTTCGTGGCCCATCACTTCAAGCATCCGGCGAATCTGGCGATTGCGGCCTTCGTGGAGCCGGATGCCAATTTCGTGTTTGTTGTCCGGCGAGCTGTACCGCGCATCGTCCACCTGGGCGAGCCCATCGTCCAGCATCACGCCCGTGACGAGTTGTTCGAGCTGGTTGGGCTTGATGGCGGCGGTGGTGCGGACCGCGTACAGCTTGTCGATCTGGTAACTCGGGTGCATCAGGCGGTGGGCTAGTTCACCGTCGTTTGTGATCAGCAGCACGCCGACTGTATGCCGGTCGAGCCGACCAACGGGATAAAGATGGAGGGATTCTTTTTCGGGGATTTCGATCAGATCCATGACGGACGAACGGCCTTTTTCGTCCTGGTTCGTGGTGATGACGTTACCCGGTTTGTTGAGCAGGAAATAATCGAGCGCTCGGGGCGTCAGCCGCATGCCGTTAACTTCCACGGTGTCGCCGGGGTTGACACGGACGCCCATCTCGGTGGTCACCACGCCGTTGAGCAGGACCCTGCCTTCGAGGATGAGTTCGTCGGCCTTGCGGCGGGAGCAGATGCCGGCCTGGGCGATATACCGGTTCAGGCGGATCGGCTCGAGCGGATTTTCAGGGGGGGGCGGCGCGGCGATCGTCCGTCCACCCTTCCGCTGGGAGGGGTCGGGGGATCCACCGCCAGGCTTCCGTTTGGGCCGGTAGCCGTCCGTACGACGCGGCGTGTCGGACGCAGGAGCACCCGACGGCCGTCCGCCGAAGCTACGTCGGGGGGTTTCTGATGCTGGAGGACCGGACGGGCGACCGCCGGAGCCGCGTCGGGGAGTCTCCGGGGAACTGGAGCCCGCCGGTCGCTCGCCACGGCCCGAGCCACGTCGAGGTGTTTCGGAGGACGAAGAACCCGATGGCCGGCCGCCACTACGGGGGTTGGTGCCGGCCTTGATGATCCCACGGTGGGGCTTCTCATCGGCGTCGTCGGAACGACGTTTTCGGGGCGAGGGCGGTGTCTTCAAGGCGTGGCCTGGATACAGGTTGGCTAGATACAAAAAAGGGCACAGCGTTTATGAGCTGCGCCTTTCGACGTGAAATCAGGCCGCACGATGATCGTTGTTGGCGGCGGGAGGTCGCGGGTCGACGGTGCATGCAAGGTCGGCGGGGTGGATCACCAACGGGCGTGCGCCCAAATATACAACCCCCCGGGTTTTAAGACACGGCGCGAATTGCAAAAAGTTCGTGGAGCCCTCCCTGGCCGCGGGCCGGGGGCTGATTTCAGTCGTTCTTTTTCCGGTTCAGCAACCCTTTGAGGCGGTCCTTTACCAGGTCCTCCCCCTTACTCTTGAGGCTGTCGACAGCTGGAACGGCAATGGGCGAGCCGGCGGCCGTGCTGTCGCCTTTGACCAGGTTTTCGAGGCGGGAGCGGGCTTCCTGCTCCAGCGCATCTTTCTGGGCCCGGGCGAGAGAATCGAGCCGGGCCTGGGCTTCCTGGCGAACGCCAGTGACGAGCGCCGAGGCATGTGCTTTGAGCCGTGTTTTCATCATGTCTGTATTCAACCGAATGGCCGGTTTGCCGAACGCCCCCTGCGCCAGCAGGTCCAGGACGATGCGGCCGGTCGCCGGGTCGACCAGGGCGGCGTTGACGACGCCAGCGAGCGGCCTAAGCGTCGCGCCCACCGGGGCGGCAAGCAGCGCGTCCGATGCGGAGGCCGGTAGGATGAGGCGGAGCGTGTAATCGATCTGGTCATCGAGGCCCTGGCTGCCGTTGAGCTGCATCGTATAAGGGCCGGCATTCAGGTTCAGGTCGCGGATATCCAGCCGCTCGCCGGCGACGGAAAACGACTGCGACCAATCGTTGAGCTTCAACGACCGGAGTTCCGCCAGACCGGTATAGACACTCAGCTCCTCCAGGATGGGCAGACCGGTAAGGCTTCCTTCGCGGGCGCCGAAGAGGCCGGATGCCTGAACGGTTTCGAGTTGCGGATTGAGAAGGGAGTCCATTCGTAGCGAAAAGCGCGCTTCGCTGTCGAACAAGCCTTCGAAGAAGCCGGCCAGCTTGGCGAAGCGGTTGATGGTCTCCATGGTGGTGAAGAAGCGCTCGGCCACAAGTCCGTCAACGGCGATGGCGCCCTCGGTGGTGGGATTCAACGGGTCCTGGGTGCTGAAGCTCATCCGTCCGGTCAACTGGCCGTCGAACATCGCGGCGCTCATGTCGCTCATCGTCAGGATGTCGTCTTCGAGATGGATGACGGCGCGAGCGCCGGCGAGTTCGATGCCGCTATAAACCAGCCGATCGGCCGTATACGTCACATCCATGAGGAGGTCCGGCAGATCAAGCGGCTCGGTGTCCGTGGTATCTTCCGGGATGAGTTCGTCGGCGAAGAGCAGGTTGCTGTGCATCTGTCCGGTGAACGCCGGCGACGGCGCATCCGGGGCGGACGAGGCAAAGCTCATGTAGTTCGTGACGGCGCCGCTGAGCGTGGCGTCCGTCTGCCCGGCGCGAAGGGCGAATTGTTCGAGGCGGATGACCGCTCGATCCAGACGAATGACCCCGTCCAGCGCGTCAATCGACTGGGGAAGATCGGGGGAGGTGTAGCGGACCCCTTTCAGTTCGGCCGTTCCTTCTGCTTCCAGGGCCTGTGGGTTGTCGACGGGTCCTTGTACCCGGGCGTCCACTTCGATGGCGCCGGCGAGCGTGGTGCCGGAATCCAGCGGGTAGAACCGGGGGATCGTGGACAGGTCCGCGTTCATCGCGAACGTCGCATCAACCGTGGTCGGAGGACCATTGACGACACGGCCTGTGGCGGCGAGCGTATTTCCCGCGGCTGCGGCGGAAAAGCGCGTGATGTCGACTTGCTCGTCGGTGATCCGGGCGTCGAGGGCCAGATCCGTGATGGCTTCCGGGAGATCGGCATACTGGATAAAGCCGTCCTGGATGCCGATACGGGCATCGAGAGCGGGCATTACATCCTCCCCATACTCCCCTTTGATCGTGGCGGCCAGCGAGAAGGCGCCCCGGGCTTCGAGGCCGTCGAGTTCCTTCACGAGCCCACGTGGGAGTAGCGACAGGAAGCCCTGGACGGTGCCGTCGGGGGCGTCGATGGAGAGGTCGATGGCCATGCGCTCCTGGCCCCAGCCGGCTACTTCGCCGGCCAGCGCGATATCCAGGTTTTCGGCGCGGAGGCGTGTTGAGCCCAGGCGGAGGGTTTCGGCGGTAAGGTCCGCCACGGCGTCCACATCCAGGCGAAGGTCCCATTCACTGGCGTACACGAGGCCGCCCGATTCATACGTGAGGCCGGCGGCTTCGGCATAGCCGGACAGCGCCATGGTTTCGTCGATGGTGGCGCGGAGTTCGGCGTCGAGGTCGGCGATGGCGAACAGGGTGCCCGTTTCATCGGCATACGCAAACACGCCGTCGCGCACGGAGATGTAATCGAGCTGGATGGAGCCGAACGCGGAGCTGTCTGCCGGGGCATTGTCCGCATCCCCGCCCAGGCCGTCGAGTGTCGTGCGCCCTTCCCCGATGGGCTCGATGAGGATGCGGGGGCCGATAAGTTCGATGGCCGAGATCCGTAGTTCGTCACCAAACAGAGACGACAGCGGCGCGGCCACCCAGAAGCCATCGATCGAAGCGAGATCGGGCCCGTCCGGGGTGTGGATGGTGAGGCCTTCGGCGCCGAAGCCCACGTTTGGGAAGGTGCGGAAGAGGCTGAGGTGCACCGATTCGAGCGTGACATCGCGTGCGAGGGCCGATTCGAGCGCCGGCTCGATCAGCCCGCGTAACCGGGCGTCGTTCAGGTACAGGTAGAGGCCGGCCACAGCCGTCACCAGCAACGCGGCGACGACAATGACCGGAATGAGGACAAACTTTTTAAGCGGAGTCATCGGGCGGCATATTGTCCACCGCGTCAGTCTCCCTCCGTTCGCGCCGGTTGGGCGGCCTCCCAGGCCTTACGCGAAACGACCTCGCGGCGGTGTGTGTAGTAGGACAGGCCTTTTTTATTGCCGACCACGATATCAGGTAAGCCATCCCCGTTATAATCCTTGACGATCAACTGCGTCCCAACTCCCACCTCGTCGCCGATAAAGTAGGGCGTGAAGTGGGCACCTTGATCGGCCGGCCTACTCAGCTTAAACCAGTAGAGTACCGACGGTTCCATTTCGCCGGCGTCCCGGCCCATGTGCGCCCAGTAGCGCTTTCCGGTGATCATGTCCTTCAGCCCATCGCCATCCATATCCACCAACTCCATGGCATGTAGACCCGAGAAGGCGACGCCGTAGGGGTTTTCCGAGGGCGCCTCTCCCATGATTTGGTGTCGGGTGAAGGTGATGCCGCCATCCGCGCCGGCGATCTGTTCGTACCACAGCAAGCCGAAGCCATGCGCCCGGTTGCTTGTGATCACATCGTTATCGCCATCGCCATCGACATCATACGCGTGCATGTGCGAGCCGCCTTCGGCAAACGTGTAGTCATGCCGGATCCAGAGGGGTTTGCCTTCGAGACTCGGCGGTTGCTGGAACCATCCGCCGGCTTCCATGACGTCCGTCTTTCCGTCGCCGTCCACATCGCCGACGCCCATCCCGTGGGTAAAGCGTTGGAGGCCATTGTCCTCGGCGATCGGCGTGAACACCCACGGGCGTTCCGGGAAATCCCAGTCGGGCTCTGCGTAACCGTACCGTCCCCCAGAGACACAGACCAGCTCTGGCTTGCCGTCGCCGGTGATGTCCGTAAAGGTTGGCGACTCATTACTCGTCTCCTCAAACACCTTGTGTTTTTCCCAGATCGTGTCCACCGTGCCCGGGTTACGGTACCAGGCGGATTCCTGGCCGGGGAATCCAATGTAGAAGATGTCGTTGCGTCCGTCCGCGTCAAAGTCGTACACAAACGCGAAGAAGTTATCCGAGTAGACTTCGATGGAAAAGGGCGCCGGCTCGTAGATCGTGTGCCGATTGATGAAATCCGGTCCTTCGAACCAGAAGGGCCC
The DNA here is from genome assembly GCA_034439735.1 of Rhodothermales bacterium. Classification (NCBI taxonomy): domain Bacteria; kingdom Pseudomonadati; phylum Rhodothermota; class Rhodothermia; order Rhodothermales; species Rhodothermales bacterium. The sequence continues at coordinate 13,317 of JAWXAX010000027.1, forward strand.
AGAAAGGAGGTCCATGACACCATCACCCGAGATATCGCCAAACGTGGCCCCCTCGCTGTAGAAGGTGTCGGAGAGCCGGGCGTGGTCGAACCGGTGGACCACATGGTCGTCTCTCATGAAGATGACGGCGGCGGCGGCGATGCTCCCGAGTAGCGGAAGAGAGAAAAGTAGTGGGTAGCGCTTGAACATGGGTGGCCTCGTTTGGTGATTGCGCGGCGCGTAGGGAGGGTAAAGTAAGCGAAACCTGCGAAACAAGAAACGGGGCTGTATATTGCGGCGAGATCCCCGACCCACTCGGACCCTCCGGACTTGTGTTATGCATCGCATCGCCATCGTCGGCGCCGGCATGATTGCCGAGTATCATCGTGGCGCCGTTGAGGCGAACGCCGCACACGGGGCCGAACTGGCGGCCATGGTCCACCACGACCCGGCTCAATTCGCCCGCATCGAAGCCGCTTTCGGCGCCCCATGCCGCTTGTTGGACGACGTACTCGCGGATCCGACGATCGGTATCGTCACGCTCTGCACGCCAAGTGGGCAACACGCCTTTCAGGCGCAGGCCTGCGTCGAGGCGGGCAAACACGTGCTCGTGGAGAAGCCCATGGCGCTATCGCTCACGTCGGCGGATGCGCTGATCGAGGCGGCGGAGGCCCGGGGCGTCCGCCTCGCCGTGGCGCTGCAGCGGCGGGTGGATCCGCTGTTTCGGCGAATAAAGCAGGCGATCGACGCCGGCGACCTCGGGGCGCTCACGCTCGCCGCCGTTACGCTCCCCTACTTCCGGGGCCAGGCGTATTACGATCAAGCCGCTTGGCGCGGCACCTGGGCCCTCGATGGCGGCGGCGTACTGATGAACCAGGGCATCCACATCGTCGATCTGCTCGTGTGGTTCATGGGCGATCCGGTTTCGATCCAGGCCGAGGCCCGGACGCTGCACCGGGACATTGAAGTGGAAGATGTGGCCTCGGCTATCCTGCGGTTTGAAAACGGAGCGCTCGCCACCCTGGCGGCGACTACGACGGCCGGCGCCGGCTTCCCCCATCGTCTCGAGATCTACGGCACCAACGGCGGCATCCAGGTCGAGGGTGAAGGCGTGGTCCGCTGGAGCCTGGCCGACCCGGCATCGGCCCGGGTGGAGCCGCCAGACCTTTCGAGCGGCGCCTCGATGAGTACCTCGGCCGGCGCCGGCGGCGATCCCCGAGCCATCACGACGGCCGGCCACACGGCGATCCTCGCGGATCTGATCGCGGCAATCGAGGAGGGCCGAAATCCGCACATCGACGGGCGTGAGGGCCGGCGCAGCCTGGCGGTCATCCTGGGAATATATGAGGCCGCGGGGTTGATCTGATTTTACACGTTAACCGTTGATGCGTTTAGAAGCTGTTGGGATTTCAGCCTCCGGACTCACTGCGCGTTCGATCACCAGCAGCGACACATCGTCGGTGTAGCGGGCCCCGGGGGTCCACGACTCCAGGATGGCTTCAAGCCGGGCGAGGCTTTCGGTGATGGGCAGGGCGCGGGTATCGGCGAAGTGTCGGGCGATACGTTCTGGCGTGAACATGTCGCCGGCGGCATTTTCGCACTCCGAGGCGCCGTCTGAATACAGAATGAGGCGTCCGCCCGGGGGCAATTCCAGGTCGTAGGTCTCGAACTCAATATCCGGCACCCAGCCGATGGGTAGCCCGCCCTCCCCGATCAGTCGCGTGGATCCATCGCGCTGGACGAGGATCGGCGGTGGGTGGCCGGCCTGGCCAAGGTTGATGCGTCCGGTGAGTCGGGATATGGTGCCGTAGACCATCGTAAAATATTGCGACGTATCGACACTCTGGAACCGGTCGTTGAGCGACTGGAGGACACATTGCGCCGGCTGGGCGACCGTCATACGGTCGTCCAGCAACGGACGTGCATCCATGGGCGAGGTGAGCATCTTGGTGACACTCACCGTCAATAACGCGGAGCGGATTCCATGGCCTACAACATCGAACAGGTAAAACACCAACGTCTCGGCATCGCGGGCAAAGACGTTGAGCATATCCCCGGCGACGATCGAGTGCGGCCGGTAGAGCCAGGAGGCGGTGTAGTCCCCCGATGTAAAGAGTGGCGGCGGGAGGAGGGTATGTTGCAGTTCCGCGCCGGCCTCCAGATCCCGGTGCATCGAAGCGCGCGCTTCGTGCAGCTCGAGGTTCATTTCTAACAGTGTTTCACTTCGCCGCGCCAGCTCGTGCTCGAGCCGGATGATCCGTTCGCCGGCCCGGATACGGGCGTGCAAGATGGGAAAATGGATCGGTTTGGAGATGAAATCGTCCGCGCCGGCGTCAAAGGCGGCTAAGACATTTTCGTTTTCCGAGCGGGAGCTAATGAGGATCGTGTAGATATAGAGGCCGGCGTCCATCGAGCGCACGAGCCGGCACAGGTCGAGGCCGTCGATCTCGGGCATGATCCAGTCCGTGATCAAGATTTCAAACGGCTCCTGCAAGATGGCCTCCCAGGCATGCCATCCATCCTCCACGGCCACGACCGAGTGGCCCTGCCCCGTCAACTCGTGCTCCAGGAGTGTGCGGAGGATCGGGTCGTCATCTGCGATGAGAATCTTCATTCGAACGGTGTTTCACGCCGCTCGCTGAGGTAGTCGGTCGGGACCTCGCCGAGCAAATTCAGCAGCGGTCCGCGCTGCACATAGTGGATGGCCGTTAGGATGAGGGCGTTGGTGTGGGCCGTGTGCGATTCCACCGGGGCGCTGTCGCGGAGGTAGTAGCCGGTGCGCCATCCCTTGCGCGGATCGAGCGCCCGCACCGCCTCGGTGCGCAGCACTTCCGCGTAATCGGTTTCGAAGAGCGCCGCCCAGCCGATGGCCGCGCCGGCGCTGAAGAAAGAGGCGTCGTGCCGGGGCGCGCCGTCGTCGTTTACGCAACGCCAGCTGCGGTTATCGATGATGAGTGCGCAATGCACGCGGCCGGCTGGTGCTTCCAGGTAGCCGGTGCCGGCGGCCGTAGGCTCCCCGATCGATGCGAAGCGCTGTCGTTGCACGCGAAAGACCTGATAGGCCATGGGGAGTGTCTCCCGGCTCCAGCCGAGTTCGAGGCCGTGGGCGATGTAGGGATCGCTCGTGACCAGGCTCAACCCTTCGATTGGGAATGATGGGCGGGTGTCGATGGCCAGTTCGACGCCGTCGATATGGGTGAGTTGGATGTGTGATCGTCCTTCCCCGGAGCGGTGTGTTTCCAGGTTGTAGAGCGCCATTACGCGGGCCGCGTATTCTTCGTATCCGAGCCGGCCCTCCCGATGCAATACCACGCGGCCCGTGCGGCTGAGGTGAGCGCCCTGCATCTGGCCGCCCTCGACCAGGAGGTGGAGCTGCCAGCGGCTGACGATGTCGCGCACCTGGGGCGTGAAGTAGGGATATTCCCAGCAGATAATTTTGAAGGCGAGCAACATCCGGCTAATAGCGACGGCGGACCAGCCGGCGCCGACGACATCGACCTCTCCATCCCGCCCGATCATACCCAGCTTTTGGAGGTCATACGTGTGGTTTGGAAGCGCGTCGTCGAAGAGTGGCAGCCGAGAGAGTGTGTCGAATAACCGGCTCATGCGCTCGTTGAACGCGCCTATTTCGATGATACCGAGGCGATGCGCGGCGACCGA
>JAWXAX010000028.1 GCA_034439735.1 Rhodothermales bacterium
ATGGACGCCGGCGTGATGGAGGGGATGGGGGAGGGTGCCGACATCCCGCCCGAGGCCGTCGCCGAGGCCGGCGGGGCCAGCCTGGAAGCGCTCCGCGACCGGGGCGACCGGGGGCTCGCCGTCGAGGCTATGATGCGCGGGGTGCGGGTGCTGGCGCAGGACCTGTTCGCGGCCGGCCGGTTCGATGCCGTGCTGGGGCTGGGCGGCGGAGGGGGGACGATGATTGCCACGGCGGCCATGCAGGCACTGCCGGTGGGGGTGCCCAAGCTGATGGTGTCGACCGTCGTGGCGTCGGACGTTCGCCCCTACGTGGGCGTCAAGGACATCACCCTCATGTACTCGGTGGTCGATATCGCCGGCATCAACGCGATTTCACGGCGGGTGCTCGCCAACGCCGCCGGCGCCATCTGCGGCATGGCGCGGCAGACCGTCCCCGAAAGCGGCGACGACCGGCCGGTGGTCGCCACGACGATGTTCGGCGTCACCACGCCCTGCGTGACGGCGCTACGCGACCGGTTCGAGATCGAAGATTACCAGGTGATCGTCTTCCATGCGACCGGCTCGGGAGGACGCGCCATGGAGGGGCTGATCCGCGACGGATACATTGCCGGCGTGGCGGACATCACCACCACCGAATGGGCCGACGAACTCGTTGGCGGCGTGCTCTCCGCCGGCCCGGAACGCCTCGACGCCGCCGGGCGCGCCGGCATCCCCCAGGTGGTGTCCGTCGGCGCCCTCGACATGGTCAATTTTCACGCGATGGATACGGTACCAGCGGCCTTCGCCGGCCGGACGTTTTACCGCCACAACCCCAATGTCACCCTCATGCGGACGACCGCCGACGAGAACCGTCGGCTGGGCGAGGTCCTCGCCCGGAAGGTCAACGCGGCGACGGGGCCAACCTGCGTCATGCTTCCCCTCCGCGGGATCAGCGGGATCGATGCCCCGAAACAGCCGTTTCACGACCCGAAGGCGGACGCCGCGCTGTTCGACGCGATCCGGGAGCACATCGAGCCGCACGTGACCCTCCGCGAACTCAAGCTCCATATCAACGACCCCGCTTTCGGTTTTGCCCTGGCCGAGCAGCTGCTCGGCATGCTGGAAGCCTGATCCCTACCACAATGCCCATGATCCTCGGCTACATGCGCTGGGTGTTGCCGGCCGTCTGCGGCGCGTTCCTCATCGCCGCCGCCGCCGAGCGCGCCCCGCTCGCCGGACCTTCCCCCGATGGCGAAGAAGTGTACCTGCATAATTGCATGGACTGCCACCAGGACGGCGCCGGCACACCAGGCCTCGTTCCCCCTCTCGATGGCGCCCCCTGGGTCGATGGCTATCCCGACCGCATCATTCGCGTCCTCCTCAACGGATTAACGGGCGAAGTGGTCGTGGAGGGCGTCACCTATAACGGCGTCATGCCCGGCTGGCGCAATCTGCTGAGCGACGAAGAAATTGCCGCCGTGCTCACCTACATTCGCTCCGCCTGGGACAACGACGCCGGCCCCGTCACGCCCGAAGAAGTGGCCACCATCCGCGCCGCCACCGCCGATCGAACGACCCCGTGGACGGCCGCGGAGCTGGCGGATTAGCGATTCGTGAGTAGCGGTTAGCGAATAGCGATTTGAAGTCGGGCTACAGGTTAATAAACAACTCACTTTTCCCTTTTTACTTTTAACTTTTCCCTTTTAACTTTTCACTTCCCTCCCATGCCTTTTATCCCTTACCACGAGTGCCTCCGCCGGCTGCGGCATGAAATTGCCTCCGGGCGGCCGATCATCGGGACGGGGGCCGGCACCGGCATCTCCGCCAAGTTCGCCGAGCGCGGCGGGGTCGACCTCATCATCATCTACAACTCCGGCCGCTACCGGATGGCGGGGCGTGGGAGCGCGGCCGGCATCCTGGCGTACGGGGATGCCAACGCCATCGTCGTCGACATGGCCGGCGAGGTGCTGCCCGTCGTCAAAAACACCCCCGTGCTGGCCGGCGTCAACGGGACCGATCCCTTCCGGATGATGCACGTCTTCCTGAAACAGATCAAGGAGATGGGCTTCGACGGCATCCAGAACTTTCCGACCGTTGGCGTGATCGACGGTAATTTCAGGCAGATCCTCGAGGAGACCGGGATGAGCTACGATCTTGAGGTCGAGATGGTGCGCATCGCCCACGACATGGAGATGCTTACGTGTCCCTATGTGTTCGATGTCGAGCAGGTGGAGAAGATGGTCGACGCCGGCGCCGACGTCCTCGTCACCCACATGAACACGACCGTAAAGGGATCGATCGGCGTGACGACGACGGCGCCCTCGCTCGACGAAGCCGCCGAGCGCATCCAGGCGATGTGCGACCGCGCGAAGGCGCTCCGGCCAGACATCATCGTGCTCTGCCACGGCGGTCCGCTCGGCGAGCCGGAGGACGTACAGTACGTGCTCGACCGCACAAAAGGCGTCGAGGGCTTTTTTGGGGCGTCTAGCGTCGAGCGGCTGGCGACGGAGGTGGCGATAGAAACCCAGGCGGCCCGATTCAAAGCACTCAAGGTCTGACGCCCGTATGGACATTGAGGCTCCCGATCAGCTGGCCGAGTATCTACAGGCACGCGGGCTGCTGCCCGTGGGGGAGGAGGCCGACATGCGCGTGTTGGCCGGCGGCGTCTCCAATAAAACGGTGTGGCTCCGCCGGCCCGAGCCGCCGCACTGGGTGCTGAAACAGGCGTTGCCCAAGTTGCGGGTGAAGGACGACTGGTTCAGCGACCCGTCGCGCATCCATCGCGAGGCCGAAGGGATGCGGGTGCTGGCCGGCCTGGCGCCGGCGGGCGTCATCCTGCCGTTTGTGTTCGAGGATGAGGCCGCGCACATCCTGGCCATGGATGCGGCGCCCGAGCCCCACACGAACTGGAAGAGCGACCTGCTCGCCGGCGTGGTTGAACCTTCGCTCGTGGACGCTTTTGGCCGTATTCTGGGGCAGATCCATCGCCGGTTCGACGCGGCGACGTACCCGGTCGATGGCCGGCTGCGGGACCGATCCTTTTTTGAGTCGCTACGCCTGGCGCCCTACTACCAGGCCTCGGCCGATCGGGCGCCAGAGGCCGCCGCGTTTCTGGAGGTGCTCATCCGGGAGACCCGGGCGACGGCCATTACCGTCGTGCACGGCGATTACAGCCCGAAAAATGTGCTCGTTCACGCCGGCCGGCTCATCCTGCTCGACCACGAAGTCATCCACATCGGCGACCCCGCGTTCGACGTCGGGTTTTCGCTGACCCATTTTCTGAGCAAGGCCCATCATCTACCTGAATACAGAACGTCTTTCGTCGACGCGGCGCGCCGGCACTGGGCGGCGTATGCCGGCGAAGCAAGAGGAGCCGCCTGGTTCGATGGGATGGAGTCGCGGGCCGTCGCGCACACGCTGGCGTGCCTGCTCGCGAGGGCGGTGGGGCGGTCGCCGCTGGAGTATTTGGATCCGGAAGAACGCATGCGTCAGCGGGATGCGGTTGTGAAGCTGATGGGGCGACCGCCGGCGTGGGTGGAGGGGCTCATCGAGGGTTTTTTAAGGGAGATCCATATATGACGATCATCGATCAGCTCGAAGGCTTCGAGATCCTGGACAGCCGCGGCCGGCCGACGGTCAAGGCGCGCTGCGTGCTGATAAGCGGGGTGGTGGGGGAGGCTTCGGTGCCTTCCGGGGCGTCGAGTGGGGCGGCTGAGGCGCACGAGCTTCGGGATGGCGATCCGCACCGGTATGGTGGGCTGGGATGCCGGCAGGCGGCCCTGCACATCGACACTGAAATCGCCGGAGCGGTGCAGGGCGTGCCAATACACGACCAGGCCGACCTCGACACACGGCTGATCGCGTTGGATGGCACCCCGAACAAAGGACGGCTGGGAGCAAACGCGGTGCTGGCGGTCTCGATCGCGTTTTGTCGGGCCGTGGCGGCCGAACGTCGGGTGCCGTTGTATCAGCATCTGGCTGAGCTGGTGGGCGCCGAGCCGGCGTTACCGCGGCTGACCGTCAACCTGTTCAGCGGAGGGTTACATGCCGGAGGTCAGGTGCCAGTACAGGACGTGCTCGTCGTCCCCGCCCGTGCCGCCACAATCGACGAGGCATTGTCGACCACCTACGCCGTCTACCAGGCGGCGGCCCGGCTGGCGCGGGAGCGGTACGCCTACCGGCTGCTGCGGGCCGACGAGGGGGGGCTGGCGCCGCCGTTTCCGAACGCCGAAGCCATGTTCGCACTGGCGGTCGAGGCCATCGAGGCCGCCGGGTTTCGGCCCGGGGAAGATGTCGCCCTGGCGATCGACGTCGCCTCCAGTCATTTCTACCGGGACGGGCTGTATGCGCTTGGCGGGGCGCCCATCGATAGCGCCGACATGATCGAGCGGGTGGCCGGCTGGGTCGATGCCTACCCGATCGTGAGCGTGGAGGATGGGCTGGCGGAGGAGGACTGGCCCTTGTGGCCGCTATTACAGGAGCGACTTTCGGGGCAGGCACGGACGGTGGGGGATGACCTCCTCTGCACGAACCCGGCCCGGATCCGACGGGCAATAGAAGCCGGGGCGGCGGATACCCTGTTGCTGAAGGTGAACCAGATCGGGACGTTGACCGAGGCGGCGGAGGCGTGGCGGCTGGCGCGGGAGGCCGGCTGGCAGGTGACTGTGAGCGCGCGCAGCGGCGAAACGGAGGACGATTGGCTGGCCGACCTGGCAGTGGGATGGGCGGCAAACCAGATCAAGGTCGGCTCCATCACCCAGTCCGAACGGCTCGCCAAGTACAACCGGCTCCTGGCGATTGAGCGGCTGGATCCGCTGCCGCTGGAGCCCTGGCCGGCGAAAAGGCTCCCCGGCGTTTAACAATCGACCGGTAGGACGATACAGATCGTGTATGTTTCATCCATTGTTCGTCAGGGCCTTGAGCTACGTCCGAATCCTCCTGTTACTGGTAATCTGGACTTCGAGCCGGCATGCGCATGCGCAGGAGGGACCGGAGCGCAGGGTGCTGCGCACAGTCGCGGCCATCCGGGCGATTCCCTCGCACGAGGCGGATGCGGCGTTTCCGATCGATGTAGAAGGCGTCATCACGTATTGCGGCGCGCGCGACAGCCGGTACTGCTTCCTGCAGGACGAGACGGGGGGCACTTTTATGGAAGATCCAGGTGTATATCCTCCGGCCGGCACCCGGGTACGGGTACGAGGCGTCACGACGAGAGGGTGGTTCGCCAACGATATCCGGGCTGGGAGCTCGATCCAGGTATTGGGAAAGGCGCCGTTGCCTTCCCCTTCCCAACGTCCGATCTTGTATCTCCTCGCCGGCCTGGAAGATTCGAAAGTTGTGGAGATTGATGCCATCGTGGCGAGTGTTTTCGTCAATCCAGACACGCTGCTGAGCAACCAGCACCAGGGGACGACCTTTCGACTCGTCGTAGGCCAGGAGACGATCCTCGCCAACGTCAACTCGACCGTCCCGCCTGCCGGCCTCACCGGGGCCCACGTCCGCGTGAAGGCCGTCGCCGGGGGTGTATTTAATCAGGATCGACAACTCACTGGCATTGTCCTGTATGTTCCTGACTGGGATTGTGTCCGAGTTATTGAACCCGGGTATACACAACCCGAGCAGATCGCTCTTTCCCGAATCGACGAGGTCGGGCAGTTCGATCTTCAGTCGGTCTCGCTTTTTCGACGCATCCGAGGTATTGTCACCCACAGGACGCATGAGGGGTTCTTTTTTATCCAGGACGATTCCGGCGCCTTGCGGGTGGAACCCACAACGGCTTCTTCGCGGCGTATCGCACAAGGGGACAGCGTCGATGTGATCGGCGTGATCAAAAAGGGTGGAATTGCTCCATATGTTGCTGAGGGCAACGTATTCGCCAACAGCAAGGCGCGTTTGGCGCCGGCGCCGATGGCCCTCGCGCTGGATGGGGCATTGGAGACAGGCGTCGAGGGCCGGCTGGTCAGCTTGACGGCCCGGCTCGAGGAAGCCAGAGTACTCACGGAAAGAGCCCAGCTGTCGTTGCGATCGGGCGGGGTGTCCTTCGACGCTCTGTTCCAGGGCACGACGGCGGGGTCAGTCCTCAAGCAGCTCAGGCCGGGCGCCACGGTTCGTGTCACAGGCATCGTGGCGCTCGAGTTTTTGCCGCGGTTCGATGAGCAACCCGTTGTCGGGCCCATCACCCTGACGTTGCGCGACGCCGGCGACATCGCGGTGTTGAAGAACGGCACCTGGTGGAACCGGGAGCACACGCTTCAAGGAGCGATAGGACTGTTGGTGGTGGTCGTCTTGATCCTGGTCTGGAACGGCACCTTGCATCGGCGTATCGAGGCTCAAACAGGCACCATCCGCGACCAGCTCGACCGCATGGCTGAACTGAAATCCGCCGCCGAGGACGCGAGCATCGCCAAAAGCGCTTTCCTGGCGACGATGAGTCACGAGATCCGGACGCCCATGAACGGCGTTATCGGGATGGCAAGCCTGCTCTCCGGCACCAAATTGGATGAAGAGCAGCGAGACTATGTGGATACGATGGCCAGCTCCGGCCAGGCGCTGCTGTCGATTATCAACGATATCCTGGATTTTTCCAAGATCGAAGCCGGCAAGTTCGATATCGATCCCGAGGAGATGGACCTGCTCGATCTCGTGGAAGAGGCTATAGACGTAGTTTCGCCACGTGCGGCCGAAAAAGGGTTGGATCTCGTACTGCGGATCGGGCCGGGCGTACCCCGCCGGATCGTGAGCGATTCCGTCCGCCTACGCCAGATCCTCATCAACCTGCTGTCAAATGCGATCAAGTTCACATCGATGGGCGAGGTACGGCTGGACGTCGTCGATGACGGGGTGGATGACAAGGGGCACCACACGCTTCGCCTGAGCATCACCGATACCGGCATCGGCATCCCCGCCGGCCGGCTTGCGCATCTGTTCCAGCCGTTCACGCAGGTGGATGCCACGACGTCTCGTCGCTTCGGCGGCACCGGTCTCGGCCTGGCGATCTCGAAACGCCTCGTGGAACTGATGGGCGGCGAGATCACGGTAGTGAGCATCGAGCGGATGGGGTCCACCTTTTCATTCACGCTGTATGCTCCGGGAGTCGAGTTCTTCGACGAGGCCGACCGAGCCCGCCGGATCATGCTGGAAGGACGCCGGCTCTGCATCGTCGATCCCAATACCTCCAACCGCAATGGGCTCGATCTCTTCCTGGCCACCTTCGGTCCGCAAGTCGTAACCGCTCCGACGCTGGACGAAGCATTCGACGCGTGTGGATCGCATCCGCCCGATCTCTTGCTGGTGGACGAACGCGTGTTTGAATCCGCCTCCGCCAGCCTCCCCGATTTCTGGCGGGATGTGCCGGTGGTGATGATGACGGCCATCGACAGCCAGGGTGAGGGGCTGCCGGGAGCGATTACGGTCTCGAAGCCGGTCAAAATCAAGCGGCTCATGAGCGCCATCGAGCGGGCGTTTGAATCGACGAAATCGCCGGCCCCGCTCGCTACTCGTCGCGACAGTGGACCGGTCCGCCTCCTCGTGGTCAGTCCGAACCGCGTCGAGCGCCGGATACTGGCCAGGCTGCTTGCCGATCTGGGGTACGAAAACGACGAAGTCGGCGATATCGCCTCTTTCCTGGGGATGCGGCAGGCTGTGGAGTACTCACTTGCCATCGTCGACGAAGTCCTGCTCGGCGCCTTCGTCCGAGCGCAGGGCGATGGGCCACGGATCGACTTCATCGCGCTCGGCGCCGGCGCCGGCAAGCCGTACATCAGCCGGCCGGTCCAACTCCCCGAGTTGCGTGAAGCGCTGGCGGCGTGGAAGGCGAGTATGCCGCTGGTATAAAGGTCAATCGGGCGGCTGGAAGAAGGCGAACACCTTTTCGGCGGTCTTGCGCCCGATTACGCCGGCGAGTTCATCGAAGCTGGCTTCTCGGGTGCGTTTGACCGACCCGAAGGTTTTGAGCAGCTTACGGGCCGTCTTCTCCCCCACGCCGGGGATCTCGTGGAGGGCCGAGTGGAGGGTGCTCGTTGTCCGTTGCTTGCGCTGGAACGTGACGGCGAATCGGTGCGCCTCGTTGCGGATCCGCTGGAGGAGCTGGAGGGAGGCGCTCGTGCGCGGAATCATCACACTTTCCTGATCGCCGGGGAAATAGACCTCTTCGAGGCGTTTGGCGAGGCCGACCACCGTGAACTTCCCGTAGACATCCACCTCCTTGAGCGCCTGGGCGGCGCTGGAGAGCTGCCCCTTGCCGCCGTCGATCACCACGAGGTCCGGCCAGGGTCCGTTTTCCTCGAGCAGCTTCGCGTAGCGCCGGGAGATCACCTCGTGCATAGACGCGAAGTCGTCCGGCTTGCCCTCGGCGCTGCGGATCTTGAAGGTGCGGTAGGCGCTTTTTTTGGGCCGGCCGTCCTCGAACACCACACACGACGCCACCGTGCCGGTGCCGCCGAGGTGCGAGATATCGAAACACTCGATGTGGCGGGGGAGGGCGCTCATGTGGAGGTCGCGCTGGAGGGTCTTGACGGCGTGGGGGATACGGCCTTCCTCCTGCTGGGCCTTCTGGAGTTTGTATTCGTCGAGCAAGAGTTGCGCGTTGGACTCCACCATGCGGTTCAGGCCGGCCTTGTCGCCCCGCTCCGGCGCCTTGATGGGCACCTTTTTGCCCCGATTCAGCTGGAGCAGCGCCTCGAGCGGTTCGATGTCGGTGGGGAGGACGGAGACGAGCACCTCCTCGGGGAAGAAGGTCGACTCCGTGTAGTAGTGCTCCAGGAAAGCCTGCATGAGCTCCTCGTCGGTCCGGTCCTCGATCTGGCGTAAATACTTGTGTTGCCGGCCGACGACGGTGCCCTCGCGCACCTTGAAGAGCACCCCGCAGGCCGTGTTGATCTCGCGGTCGACCGCGATCGCGAAGACGTCCCGATCGACGAAGTCCTGGCTGACCATCCGTTGCTTCTCCGAGTACTTCTTGAGGGCGACGGCCTGGTCGCGCAGCGCCGCGGCGTCCTCGAAGCGCATCAGTCCCGCGAGGCGCTGCATCTCGTCCTCCAGGTGGCGGATCAGTTCGCGTGTGTGGCCGTTCAGGAGTTTTTCGATCTGGTGGATGGTCTGGGTGTAGGACTCGGGCGTCTGCTCTCCGATACACGGCCCGAGGCATTTTTTGATGTGATACTGGAGGCAGACCTGGTATTTGCCGGCGGCGATGGGCTCGGGGGCCAGGTGGAGGCTACACGTCCGGATTTTGAACAGGCTCCGGATCGTGCCCAGCATCAGGTGCATGTTCTTGACGTCGGTGTACGGCCCGAAGTATCTGGAACCGTCCCGCAGTACGCGGCGTGTGGGGAAGACGCGTGGGAAGGGCTCGTTCTTGATGCAGATGAACGGGTAGGTTTTGTCGTCGCGCAGGTTGATGTTGTAGCGCGGCTTGAGCTTCTTGATAAGGTTGTTTTCGAGGATCAGCGCTTCGGCCTCGGTGTCCGTGACGATGACCTCGAGGTCCGCTATCTTGCGGACCATGATATCCAGCCGGCCTTCGCGCGGGCGGCTCTCCAGGAAATAGGAGCGCACGCGGCTGCGAAGGTTCTTCGCCTTGCCCACATACAGCACCTGTCCGCCGGCGTCCTTGTGCTGGTAGACGCCGGGCCGCGCCGGCAGGTTGGCCAACTTTTCGGCGAGCAGGGTGTTTTCGGTGGGTTTCAATTGATTTTGGGGCAGAACCAGGGCATCTGGCTACGCTACGGACACGCGATGGCGTGTCCGTATGAAATGGGAGAATCAGAAGGCATGAAGATCTGGCATCCAGCCCGCCTTTTCAACGTCCGAGTGCGACGACGTTCCGTCGCCGGCGTGCTGGCAGTTCTGCTGCTGGCCGGCTGCGGCGTGCCCTCCCGGGAAGATATCGGTTTTCCGGTGCTGGGGTATTACGCCTGGTGGATGGCCCCGCACGACGCCGAGATCGATCTGACCTACATCGACACGCTCTTTTTCTTTGACCTGTCGATCGACTCCACCGGCGCGGTGATCTACGACCGGGGCTGGCCCGAGGCCTGGCAGCCGCTCATCACCCGTGCACGCGCCACCGGCACCCGGATCGTTCCGGTAGTTACCCTGCCGGACGAGGCCAGCTTCGTGGCGCTCTTCCAGAACCCCGAGGCCGTGGCCCGGTTGCGGTCCACCCTCGTGGCGCTCGCCCTCGATCCGGCGTCGGCCGGGCTGCATATCGACTTCGAGGTGTTCGAGCAGGTGCCGGCTGGGGTGGCGGAGCGGTTCGTCGAGGTTGTTCGGGAGGTCCGAGCGGACTTGGTCCGCTCGGGGGCGCATGTGATGCGCCCGTACGGGGCTGCGGGGCTTTCGATCTTTTTGCCGGCGTTTGATTATGCCGGCGTGTTTGATGAGGTGGCGCTGGCGGCGGCGGTGGATTACGTGGTGGTACAGGGGTATGACATCCACTGGCGAGAGGCGCCCCGCGCCGGCCCGATCGCCCCGCTTCGGGGATGGGAGGGGCAGAACTGGGAGGCCATCCTCGCCCGGTACGACGCGCTGGGCATCTCGCGAAACAAACTGTTTTTCTCCGTGCCCTACTACGGGTTCGAATGGCCTACCGAGACCGACCTCCCCGCCGCCGCCACGCGCGGGCCCGCGCAACTCGTCACCTACGCCCCGTTCGACTCGCTCATGCCCCCCGACTTCGCCGTCCCGGCCACCCATCGCATCCGCGAGTCCGGTCACCGCCGGGACTCCCTCAGCGGGGTGCCTTACTATACCTACGAGGCCGCCGATGGCTGGTACCAGGGCTGGTTCGAGGACGAGGAGAGCCTCCGCCAGAAATACACCTTCATCCGCAGTAATCGCCTCGCCGGCGCCGCCCTGTTTGCCCTGGGGTACGACCGGGGGAGGATGGAGCCGGCGTTGTGGAAGCGGTGATGATGTTCTTTATTGGTGTATTTCTGTTCAAGGTGGTACATTCCTCATTGAGTGCGTACGTCATCTCCCGGTGAAGCCAGGGGCAGGCTCCCAAACCCGATCGCGTGCGTGTTGAGGAAATCGTGTCACTTTATGTAAAGTGGTTTTATAATAGCAAAAGCATACTTATTTCGTCATTCCCGACCCCGATCGGGGATCCAGTCGAATTGCAATTATCTCAACTGTGCATTTTCTTTGATGGCCATTCCCGATTATCAAACCCTCATGCTGCCCGTCCTCCAACTGGCCGCCGATGGGCAGGTGCATAAGTTCAGTCAGTCCGTCGAGGCCCTGGCGGAACGGTTCAAGCTCACCGAAGAGGAACTCGGCGAGTTGTTGCCCAGCGGGACGCAGGCCGTTTTTAACAATCGCGTAGGTTGGGCGAAGTCGTATCTGAAACAAGCCGGCCTGTTGGTCACACCACGGCGCGGGTTTTTTACGATCACACCGCTGGGAAAAGAACTGCTGGCATCAAATACCGAGCGGATCGATGCCGCTACGCTGGCACAATTTCCCCAATTTTTAGAGTTCAAAAATCGCCGGCGGGATCGAAGCGAGGAGGGTGCGGCGGTTACCGATCTCGATGAGACAGAAACCCGGAAAACCCCTGAGGATGCGCTGGCTTCTGCGTACCAGGCGCTGAGAAAAGTCCTCGAGGAGGAGCTTCTGGGCATGGTAAAGGAATCCGCCCCTTCCTTTTTTGAAAGGATTGTGATCGATCTGCTTGTGAAGATGGGCTATGGAGGCAACCGGCAGGATGCCGGCAGGGCCATCGGCAAAAGTGGTGATGGTGGGATCGATGGCATCATCAACGAAGACCGGCTGGGACTCGATGTGATTTACATTCAGGCCAAACGATGGGAAAGCGTTGTGGGGCGACCGGAGATCCAGAAATTCGCCGGTGCACTGCAGGGACAACGGGCTCGAAAAGGCGTGTTTATCACGACGTCGAGTTTCACGAAAGAGGCCCAAGAGTACGCTTCGTTCATCGAAACGCGCATTATCCTCATCGACGGGTTCCAGCTTTCCAGGCTGATGGTCGAGTACAACGTCGGCGTCTCCACGGCAGGGCAGTACGAAGTGAAAAAAATTGACTCCGACTATTTCGACAACGGGTGACGTTCGGACGCCATTCCGAGTCGGAACCGTTGATCCGCCAGCCACTGCAATGCTGGGTGCGCGGCGCCCCACGCCCAGTCCGGGGTAATCGCCAACCGTGCTTCCGGGTAGCGCTCCAGCATTCGCACGGCGTCCGCCGGCGTAAACGCGGGGTCCGTATCCAGGGCGGAAAGGAGGACCGGGGCCTTACTTGGCGTCACTGGCATGGGGCGGGGCGCATGGGCCACAACCGCCGTCACCCGCTCCGGCGCAATCGCCGCCAGGTGCAGCGCCACCGTGGCGCCCAGCCCGAACCCGAGAAGGGCGGCGATTGGCCAGTCATACACATCCAGCACCCGAATTACCACGCTGGCCTGTTCCTCCAGCTCACGAGAAGTCGGCTCCCTGTCCACCAGGTCCATAGTGTCCACCGCCACCACCTGCCAGTCTTGCGCCAGCCCCTGCGCCAGCCCCATCCGCCCGGCATCGGGCAACACGAGCAGTCGGGGGGTGCCGTCACGGCCGGCTGCGTAGGTCCTGATCGAGCGCCCGCCCACATCGATCATCCGGGGCGCCAGGGTTAGAGGTTGCTGTGCGCAGAATTCGATCAGCACGCCGCCGGTCGAGCGGGGATGCAGGAAAAAGATCTTCTTGCCGTCGGCGCCAGTTTTTGGACCTTGGCCGAGCACCTCCAGGCCGGCCGCCTTCGCCCGTTCCCACGCCGCGTCGATGTCCGCCACTTCAAACGCCAGATGGTGCAGCCCCTCGCGGTTGTTCTCCAGGTACTTCGCGATGGGGGAGTCCGGCGCGGTGGCTTCGAGCAACTCCAGCTTGGCCGTGCCGGCGGAGATAAAATGGGTGCGCACCTGCTCCGAGACCACGTCCTCCACCATATACACGGGCACTCCGAGTACCTTTTTCAGGATTTCCGCCGTAAACGCGGCGTCCGCGACGGCGATTCCGATATGTTCGAGGCGAGGAGGGATGGTGTTCATGGGATGCCGTATATTCCGCACATCTAACGATCACGAGGCATACCACCGATGCGACACAAAGGTTTGATTCGCTCCGCTGGCCTGGCGCTGGTTCTATCAGTCGGCCTGGTTTTCTCAACGCCGGCCGTCGCCCAGTCTGAACAAGAAGCCGTCATGGCCGTCATCACCACGTTGTTCGACGGCATGCGCGCCGGCGACGGCGAGATGGTCCGCGGCGTATTCGCGGAGGGCGCGTCGATGAGCAGCGTGGTCGAACGTGACGGCGTCACGTCGCTCAACCCGGGCTCCCCGTCCGGCTTTGCCGACGCCGTCGGCCAGCCGCACGACGAGGTGTGGGACGAACGCATCTGGGACGCCGTGGTGTATGTGGACGGTCATCTTGCATCCGTCTGGACGCCCTACGCCTTCTACCGGGGAACGGCGTTCAGCCACTGCGGCGCCAACTCGTTCCAGCTGATGAAGGGGGCGGACGGGTGGAAGATCGTGTACCTGGTCGACTCGCGCCGGACGGAGGGCTGCGAGATCCCCGAAGCCGTCCAGCAGGGCCACTGATGGAAGTCGATGATACCCCGTACGAAGGCCCCGAGCCGGACGACCTCTCGGGCTGGAACTGCCTGCTCACCATCCTGGGCGTCAACCTGATGATGTTCATCATCGCTACGTATGTGGCGCGGTGCTGGTGAGGGATGGTTGGCAGGTTGGCAAGTTGCAGGTTGGCAGGTTGGCAAGTTAAATACGCGTCGTAATGAATACACAGAATCTTTTTCTCGGTCGCCGGCGGGCGTTGAAGCTGCTGGGGGTTTCGGGCGCGGCGGGGGTGGCGGGGGCTTGCCAGACCGAGGCGCCGGCGCCGGAGGCGTTGCCGCCCTCCTTTTTTAAAGACACGAC